>JACRHO010000129.1 GCA_016212045.1 Candidatus Omnitrophota bacterium
AAAAAGTTAATGATATTTTCATTCTTTATTTCTGGGTGAAACCAGGCGTCGCAGCGGCGATTCTGGTTGGTATCGCGGTAGTTGCCATTACCTTGAGAGAAATAGGTAGGCTGGATCTGGAATTTATTGTAGTCTCGCTCTAAGTCGCCGTGTTTCCTTAGATACAAATAGAATATTGTGCCTTTGCCGAACTTCACCGGATATCCGCCGCGCAGGATATTGTCTAAGTAGGTCTGCTGGGCATAAAGGTCAAATTTCTTGGAGTTACTTTCGGTAAGAATATCCTGCTGTAAATCCTGAATGATTTTTTTGTTATCTTCCTTTTTCTGGGGGAGATAACCAGGCGCAGTGATTTTACATACTTCGGAATTTAATAATTCTTTACTGCGCATCTGCCCAATGAGGGAGTAGAATGTTTTTTCTTCGCCTGCGGTTAACACAAGGTTCAAAAATGAAAAACCCGACGGGGTTTTACTGGTAGTTATCTGTTCTTTAGGGCACTGAAAATCTTTAACAGCCAGGAATGAGTAAGGGCAAGAGAAATCCGTTACCGGGCCGAATATATTCTGTGGGTTGACTATCGGCTGGATAACCTTGGGTTTCTGTTTATCAAAATAAAACCCCAGGTAGAAATTTCCTTCCTTGATATGGATTACTTCCGGCCGGTCAGTAGGGTCAACATCTAATTTATAGAAGGGCACATCTTTATCCAGGTTTTCTACCTTCATCCAGGCCTCAATGGTGCGGCTTAATTTTTTCAGGAAGAGATTGCTTACTCCGTAGGGGATAATCTGCGGCAGCCCATCAATAATCTGTAAAGTTTTAGTTTTACCAGAGATATTTTTTAGGCTGACAATTCTCGCCAGGGCAGCGTAAGAATCATTAGGGATAGTAAAATATTCTACATTTATTTTTAAGCCCAGGGATAAATTAGACTCCTCTAATTTTAAGTCATAAGGGGTAATTTGCAGAGAATTATTTAGTTTAAATCCTAAGTTTGTAAAGCCATTATGGAAGGGTTCGTAAAAGACAGACTTTTTATTTGTGTATAACTTTATAAAGGTACGAAAACCTCTCGCAGAGACAAATTCCCAGGCCTTATTGGCCGGGAAGAATTCTAAAATAGAATGGTCTTTATCTTTAGTGCCAAAACTGATAATGCATTGGCTGCGGTTAACATAGAAAACCCACATTGGTATGCCGTATTTGCCGGCGATGCCGGGGAAAAAATTGGCAAAGGGCTTAGCGAAGTTGTAGTTTTCTATGGTAAATGCGCCTTCTGAATTAAGGTAGTATTTAGGCTTCATAGGTAAGATATTTTACATCCTTTATCAACTTTGTCCACAGAAATCTTCGAGCGAGTTCTCTAACCAAGTTTGCCCCACTTCCACCTCGTAGGTGGGGGTTTAAGGTTAATAGTCTTTGACTTTTAAGCGAAAGGATGTTATGATTAAAAACTAATTCTAGGAGAAGAGATGGCCATCTCAAAAGAGACAATAGAATATGTAGCGCATCTGGCACGCATTGATTTGTCTGGCAAAGAGTTAGAGAAACTCTCCAGTCAGCTTAAAGACATCTTAGACTTTATTGATAAGTTAAAAAAAATAGATACAAAAGATATTAGTCCTACTAGCCATATCTTAGATATTCAGGACGCATTAAGAGAGGACAACCTTAAGGAATCGCTGCCAGTGGATAGGACACTACAGAATGCGCCGCAGCAGGAAAAGAATTTCTTTGTTGTGCCGAAAGTAATTGAGTAACTATGCAGAATTCAAAATTAAATGAATTAACCGCACATGAACTAATTGAGAAATTGGACAATAAAGAAATTTCTCCTCAAGAAATAATTGATGGTTTAAAAAAGAGAATCAAAGAGATAGATGTAAAAGTAAATGCTTATGTCAGAGTTAGCGATTTGAATCCTTCGAACTTTGAACTTCGAACTTCAAAGTTCGAAGTTCCCTTGAAAGGTATCCCCGTTTCCATTAAAGACAACATCTGCACCGAGGGTTTTCATACTGAATGCTGCTCTAAAATTTTGGCAGGATTTAAGCCGCCCTATGACGCCACGGTGATCAAGAAATTAAAAGGGCATGGGGCAACCGTTTTAGAACTCAAAACCAACATGGATGAATTTGCCTTTGGCTCTTCTACGGAAAATTCCTGCTTTGGCCCGACGCATAATCCTTGGAATTTAGAATGTGTTCCTGGCGGCTCATCCGGCGGCTCGGCAGCAGCAGTGGCAGCTGAGGAAGCTATCTGGGCCTTGGGTTCTGATACCGGCGGCTCTATCCGGCAGCCAGCGGCTTTTTGCGGCGTAGTGGGACTAAAACCCACCTATGGTCGGGTCTCACGTTATGGGTTAATTGCCTTTGCCTCCAGTTTAGACCAGATTGGCCCGATTACTAAAGATGTTACAGACAGCGCGTTGTTAATGAATGTTATTTCCGGTTATGATCCTAAAGATTCTACTTCAGTAGA
>JACRHO010000127.1 GCA_016212045.1 Candidatus Omnitrophota bacterium
AACCTTACTGGCGCGCCAATCTTAACCCCATTGACAAAATTAAATAAAAAATTAACCTCGTAGCCAGAGGTCCAGGTTTGAAAGTCGCCGATGAGCAAAATAAATAACACTAAAATCACGATGCCCACAAAAACAAATACGCCCAATTTCAACTCTAATTTAGTTTTGCCGAATATCATCTTAATCTCCTCCAATGAGCACTTGACTTATGGAGTCCGAAGGACGACATAAGTCAATCTTCTCTGTTTTGCTGCTTGTTTGTGCGAATTGGACCCTTGACATTTTTTGAGTTTAGGTCTGGCTCGCTAGCAAACTTTATTTCAAAAAATGTCAAGGGTCAAATTCGGCCAGCAAACTTATGTCGTCCGCCTACGGCGGACTCCATAAGTTTGGGCCTCATTTGACTTCTTTGAGATATTTGGCGGATAATTCAGGCGGGGTGGGAATAATATAAAAACCAGACCCCCATTCAAAACCCGCAACGCGGGTTAATTTAGGCATAAATTCAATATGCCAGTGATACCCCTCTACGCCGCCGCTGTCGCCATTCACTGGCGAAGAATGAACAATAAGATTGTACGCCGGATTAGCAAATACTTTTTTTACCTTAGAGATAGTTTCTTTGAGTATAGATGCCAAGGCCGGTATCTCCTCAGGTGGCAGATGAGAGAAATCGCTGTTATGTTTTTTAGGAATTATCCAGATTTCAAAGGGAAAACGGGAGACAAAGGGACAAAAAGCCAAAAAATATTTGTTTTCTAAAATAATCCTTTCTTTCTCTTGGGTTTCCTGCCTGATGATATCGCAGAATATGCAACGCTCGCGATATTCAAAATAATTATGCGCGCCCTTTATTTCTTCCATAACATTTTTAGGCACCATAGGAAGCGCAATTAGCTGGGTATGCGGGTGCTCTAAGGAAGCGCCTGCAGCCGGGCCGTAATTTTTGAAAATCATAATATATTTAAAACGCTTGTCCTTGCCCAAATCCACTGCCCGGCGGCAAGACATAGAAATAATTTTCTCTATTTCTTCATTCAATAAGTCAGGTATATCTTTGTGATGATAAGGCGTGTCAATTAATACTTCATGCGCCCCGACGCCATTAGACATATCATAGATGCCTAAACCCCTTCTATCTAAATCGCCTTCAATTTGCAGCGCCGGAAATTTATTCGGGACAACGCGCACCTGCCAGCCAGAAGTATTGGGGCTAGTGTGCGGATCACGGAAAGACTCTATTTCGGGAGGAGTTAAGGCTTCATTGCCATAACAGAAAGGGCACACCCCCCCTCTCCAGGAATGTGATTCGTGCTCAAAATCCTCTGGCTTAGTGGGATGATCTGTATCTACGATTACCCATCTTCCGCCAATTGGGTCTCTTCTTAATTCTGCCATTTGAATGAGCACACAACTTACGGAGCAATAGCGACGTAAGTTGTTCTCCGTAAAATTAGTGCTTTAGTTGTGCGAATTCAACCCTTGACATTTTTTGGAGTCTAAGATTGATTTGTTATCAACACTTATTTTAAAAAATGTCAAGGGTAAATTCAGCCAAACAACTTAGCTTCACTATCGTTCGCTAAGTTGTGGCTTCATTTACCTCTCTTAAAAATTTTGCTGCATCTTCAGGCGGCAGGGGACAAATATAAAAACCCGTGCCCCACTCAAAACCTGCGACGCGGGTTAGGCGCGGCATAATTTCAATATGCCAGTGATAATCAGAATCAATGCTTTTCCAATAGCCTATCTTAGGACGCCGGAAAGGAGCAGTGTGTAAAATATAATTATAAGGCGGATCTCCTAAGCCCTTTTTTAACTTTAAGAGAACTTTCTTTATAATCCGTCCTAAGTCAAGACGCATATCCATCTCCAGGTTTATAAAATCAGAGGAGTGCTTCTTAGGTAAAATCCAGACCTCAAAAGGAAAACGTGAGGCAAAAGGCGCAATGGCAATAAATCCATCGATATCAAGGATAAGTCTGTCCTTGGATTCTAACTCCTGCTTTATCAGGTCACAGAAAACACATCTTTCGTGATAATCATAATAATGCCTGGCGCCGACAAGTTCCTCTTTCACGCGTTTGGGGTTAACCGGAGTAGCAATTAATTGAGACCGTGAATGCTTGA
>JACRHO010000124.1 GCA_016212045.1 Candidatus Omnitrophota bacterium
GTTGCCGCAGTTGCCGGAACAATAGGATATATATACGTTGGCTCTCTAAAAAATTGTAGTTGACGGTTTTGGCCTAAAGTAGGATATCCTTTCTGATTACTGAGTGGAGGATAGGAAATAATTATTTTCATTTTTCCTCTTTAAGTCTTAGCGATACTAGTCCCTTCAGGAAATAAAAACCGTAGGTAAGATGAGTCAAGATTATGCCTAAGAATAATAAAGGTATCAAATATACCGTCTTACGGATACTAAAGATAAACACTAAAAATAAGTAAAAAATTATACCGGAAAGATAAAGTATTTTAAATGAAGCAGAAAACAAGGATAACATTGCGCCACCCACTATTGCCAAGAAAAATAATGTAGGGATAAAATAGGTGAACTTTAAAGAGGTTTCGGGGTATCTCTTGACAAAATAGCCCCGATGCAAGGCATAACTGGCTATCTGTTTGAGGTGAGGAAGAAAAATCTTGCGGCGATGATGATAAACTAGAACCCGCGGGTCATAGATTATTCTCTTGCCCAGTTTTTTAGTTATATCCAGGCATAACTTAGTATCCTCACCCGGCCAAAAGTCGGTGTTGAAACCTCCCAATTCTTCTAAGATTGTTTTGCGTACTAAAAGATTACAACTAGGGTAATCCCAAACTTCTCTCTTTGCTTTCGGTAAATAACGATAGGTAAAAGGGCCGCAGACTAAAAATGAAGCAAATATCATGCTGCTTACCTTCTGTCTTAAACCGTCATCTCCGGGAGTTATTGCCGGGCCACAGACTGCTGCAACATCATTATCCTTAAAATCTTCTAATGCATTTGTCAGCCAATTACTCTCAGGGTAGGCATCGTCGTCTAAAAAGGCAAGGATTTCACCTTGAGCATAATTAAGAGCAATGTCTCTCTTTCGCGCAGGACTAAGCGGCCCAGTGGGGATAATTTTAATGCGCTGATTAGGGACAGTCCCTTTGTCAGTTTCAGGTAGGACCAAAATCTCAAAGTCCGCAAAACTAAGTCCCTGACATCTCTCTATGCATTCTTCTAAATTCTTGGCCCAGGTTTTTGCGACGATAATAATCGATACGGTCATAATATCTCAAGATACGCATCCGATAAAATACCGCCAGGGTATCCCAGAGCGCCGTATAGATATGCCAGGAGGTAATCCGGCCATAACGCTTTTGGGTATTCAGCACTATCGGGGCCTCGGCAATGCGGTAGCCCAGATGATGCGCATTGACTAAAACCTCCAGGTCAAAGGCAAATTCTTTGACCAGGATTCTGTGGAACACCCGACCTAAGGCTTTAGCCTTAAATAACTTCAACCCGGTCTGGGTATCGTGGCAAGGAAGATTAAATAAGATCTTAACCAACAAGTAATATGCGAAACTAATGATACGACGAACGAGCGGATAATTAACTATTGAGTTAGGATGCAATTTGGAACCGATAACTATATCTGCATTATTTAAATGCATAATATTAAACATGGCCTCTAACTGAATGGGATGTAATTCCAAGTCCGCATCTAAGAATACTACGTAATCTCCGCTTGTATAATGGAATGCCTTTTTTATTGCCCTGCCTTTACCTTGATTAAAAGGATTTCTTCTCACAAAGACCTGCTGGGGATATCTCAAGGACGCCTCCAGAGCCTTCTCGTAGGTCCGATCAGTTGAGCCATCATCTATTAGAATAAGTTCCCACAACCAGCTAAAGCCGTTGAGGGTCCTGGCTGTCTCATCAATGCTAGAGGCAATGCGCTCTGCCTCATTATAGGCCGGCATAATCACCGAGACCTTCTTTTTTAAATTCTCCATAGTAAACCTCTGACACCTACGAGGTGGTATTTCGGTTACGGGTCAGGATTAAATGCACAGAAAAAAGCAGAATCGCATTCAGGCTAAGCAATAATTGTATCTGAACCAGGCTTCTATGAAATAATACAATGGCTAAATACTGCAAAACGGTAAGTAAAATCAAATATTTGATAAAACGCAGGTCTTTAACAGAGAGAAAATAGGTAATCAAAATAAAGGTGAGCGCAAAAAAAGTCATAGATATGCCAAATATCCTTCCTAAAAGAATGGATTCTGGATATATTTTTCCTGTAAGTATCCGTAGAATTAAGCAAGGAAA
>JACRHO010000125.1 GCA_016212045.1 Candidatus Omnitrophota bacterium
ACCCACTTCTAAATTCTTGCGGCTCTTGCGGCCGCGCGCAATGCCGATTTTTATCAGTTCGCCAATTCCCTCCTGGTCAATGGACTGGAAAGGATCTTCAGGAAGTATTCCTTTCTTGAGATAATCCGGCAGGAAACCTCCGATATCATCGCGCGAAAAACCAAAACCCATCTGGGTCAGGTCATTGGTGCCATAAGAGAAAAATTCGGCTACCTGGGCTAATTTATCTGCGACAATACAGGCGCGCGGGATTTCAATCATCGTGCCAAACATATGCTTTATTTTTTTTAAATTATATTTTTGCAAGACCTCGGCATAAATCTGTTTGGCAATGGCTAACTGGTCATTTAATTCTTTTACCTCGCTGACCACAGGAATCATTATTTCAGGATACGGGTCCTTACCCTCTTTGAGCAACTCTGCGGCTGCCTCAAAAGTCGCCCTGATTTGCATTGCGCTAACCTCTGGATAGGTCACCCCTAAGCGCACGCCACGGTGGCCCATCATCGGATTTGACTCATGCAGACCTTCTGCTCTTTTGGCTAACTCCTCCATACTGATATTTAAATCTGCGACGAGCTGCTCTAATTTTGCCTGCTCCCGCGGGACAAATTCATGCAAAGGCGGATCAAGCAGACGAATCACCACTGGCAAGCCATCCATTGCCTCCAGAGTGCCTTTAATATCTTTTTTTACATAAGGGAATAATTCATCTAAAGCCCTCTTTCTCTCTTCTTTGGTTTTAGAAATAATCATCTTGCGCAAAATAAATAATGGCTCGTCAGAACCCTTACCATAAAACATATGCTCGGTGCGGAAAAGACCAATGCCTTCTGCGCCAAAGGACCTGGCCTTAGCCGCGTCTTCCGGCGTATCTGCATTGGTGCGAATACCTAATCTCTTGATGGTGGCGCAGATTTTTAAAAATTCACTCAATAATTTATTCTCCTCAGTGGCATCCATCATCGGCAAACTGCCGGCATAAACATTGCCTTTGGTGCCGTTTAAAGTAATCCAATCGCCTTCTTTCAAGACCAAGCCTTCCGCATTGATTTCCCTTCTGGCATAATTTACCTGCAACGAACTGCAGCCCACAATGCAACATTTTCCCCAGCCGCGGGCAACCAAAGCCGCATGACTTGTCATTCCGCCGCGGCAAGTTAAAATTGCCTGCGCCGCGCGCATCCCCTCTACGTCTTCGGGGTTAGTTTCTTCGCGCACCAAAATTACTTTTTTGCCGGCCTTTGCCCATTCCACCGCATCTTTAGCAGAAAATACTATTTGACCAGAAGCGCCACCCGGACCTGCGGGCAAACCCTTGGCTAAAGGCTTATGCGTGATTTCTACTTTCGGGTCAATAATCGGATGCAGTAGTTCATCCAGCTGCCCGGGAGTGACGCGCAACACTGCTTCTTCTTTTTTGATTAATTTTTCTTTGCGCATATCCACGGCCATGCGCACTGCTGCCGGGCCATTACGTTTTCCCACCCGGCACTGCAGCATAAAAAGCCGGCCCTTTTCAATGGTAAATTCAATATCCTGCATATCGCGGTAATGAATTTCCAAGCGTTTTTGAATATCAAAAAGTTCCCGATAAATTTTCGGCATTGTCTGTTCCAGGGTAGGTAAATTTTTATTGTGCGCGGACTGGGAATATTTATTAATTGGAGCGGGAGTACGGATTCCCGCAACTACGTCCTCTCCCTGAGCGTTAATCAGGTATTCGCCGTAAAACTGGTTTTCTCCGTTTCCTGGATTACGCGTAAAGGCTACACCCGTCGCAGAATCTTCGCCCATATTCCCAAAGACCATAACCTGCACATTCACTGCTGTGCCCCATTCATCAGGGATGCCTTCTATCCGTCGGTAACTTACCGCGCGCTTGCCGTTCCAGGAGGAAAAAACCGCGCCAATCCCGCCCCAGAGTTGCTCATTGGGCTCGTCAGGAAAATCCTTTTTTAAGACCTCTTTTATCCTATTCTTAAATAAGCCGCAGATTTTCTTTAGGTCATCCGCAGTTAAATCCGTATCGCTTTTATAGCCCTTCTGTTTCTTCAACTCTTGCATTATTCTTTCTAATTGCTTGCGGATGCCCATCTCATCTTTAGGCTCAATGCCGGCGGCCTTTTCCATTACCACATCAGAATACATCATAATCAGCCGGCGATAGGCGTCATAAACAAAACGTTTATTTCCATTGCTTTGCCTGATTAGGCCGGGGATCGTTTTTTCGGTTAAACCGATGTTTAAAACTGTCTCCATCATTCCCGGCATTGACCGGCGCGCGCCTGAACGCACCGAAACCAATAACGGATTATCCGCGTCGCCGAATTTTCTCTGCATCAGGCCTTCTACTTTCTTAATCGCCTTTTCCACCTCTTCTTTTAAACCTTTGGGATAAGTTTTTTTCTGCTTATAATAATGTATGCAAACCTCGGTGGTGATAGTGAATCCCGGCGGAACCGGAAGCCGCAAATCTTTGTGCCCGGCCATTTCCGCTAAATTTGCGCCCTTACCACCCAGGAGATTCTTCATACTTTCATTGCCATCTGCTTTACCTTCGCCAAAGAAGTAGACATATTTTGCTGCCATTCTTTAAAACCCTCCTCCTCTGTTATAAATATAATTGTTTTTTCTGTGTAATGTTAAATGTGTAACGTGTAATGTTAGTGTAATGGTTTACTGTGTAATGAAAAGACATTATTTTCCATTACACATAGTTACATTCCACCCGCATTACACATCACACTTTACACATTACACAAAATTCAACCACAAAGTTTCTCTGATAAATATTCTTTTATCTTATCAATACTGATACGTTCTTGCTTCATTGTATCTCTCTCGCGAACAGTGACCTGCTTATCCTCCAGCGACTGCACATCCACAGTCACGCAATAAAGCGTACCTACTTCATCCTGTCTGCGATAGAGTTTACCAATTGCTCCGGTGTCATCATAAACTGTAAT
>JACRHO010000126.1 GCA_016212045.1 Candidatus Omnitrophota bacterium
AAAGAATTAGTTTACTATATTAATTTTTAGCGGGTGGCTCAGGCGGCTTTCGAGCGGGATGGCCCGCGAGAAACTTGCCGCCGGCAGGCAGGGACCCGCTAAAAAATAGAGTCATAGAGAATGAAAAAAGGCATATTCATTACCTTTGAGGGATCGGAGGGGAGCGGAAAGAGCACGCAGTCAAAACTGCTCTCTCAGTTTCTAAAGTCCAAGGGCTATCCTGTGTTACATCTGCGCGAGCCGGGTTCCACTAAAATCGGCGAGAGAATCAGGCAGATTTTATTAGACCGCAAAAATAACTCTCTGTCGGCAGTTACCGAGATGCTGCTTTATATGGCGGCGCGCTCCCAGATGGTTGAAGAGATTGTCAAGCCAGCCCTAAAGAAAGGTAAAATTGTAATTTGCGATAGATTTTTAGATTCCACCCTTGCCTATCAGGGCTACGGCTTGGGGTTAAACATCGGCGCCATTAAGTATATCGGAAATATTGCTACGCAAGGGATTAAGCCGGATTTAACGATATTTATGGACCTGCCTGTAGAAAAAGGGCTCAAGGTTTGTGGCCGCAGCAAAGACCGCATTGAGAAAAGGCCGCTTGCTTATCATTTGCGGGTAAGGAGAGGATATCTAACGCTGGCAAAACAGGAGCCCCAGAGGATAAAGATTATTAAGGTAGCGAAGGATAGAGCCGCAACGCAGAAGAATGTCAGAAAGATAGTGGCGAAAATTTTAAAGGTGACATAATGTCATTCAAGGATATTAAAGGTCAGGATCAGGCAATAGAGTTACTCCAGTCTTACATCCGCCAATCCCGCATTGCCGGCGGATATCTTTTTGCCGGTCCCGAAGGCGTGGGCAAGAATTTAGCAGCAAAGACCCTGGCCAAGGCGCTGAATTGCCAAGACGATACATTTGATCCTTGCGATAAGTGCGTTTCCTGTTTAAAGATAGAAAAGAATCAACACCCTGATGTGCATTTTCTGGATTTTGCCGCTGAGGCGATAAAAATAGAAGAGATCCGCCAGCTGCAGAAGGAGATAAATTTAAAACCCTACGAAGGTAAATTCAAGGTTTTTCTGCTTAATAATGCGCACAATTTAACTCCTGATGCCGGCAACGCCCTTTTAAAAATTCTGGAAGAGCCGCCTAAATACAGCGTGATTATTCTAGTTAGCGCTAAACCCCAGTTGTTATTTAAGACGATAATCTCCCGCTGCCAGATGGTAAAATTTTATCCCTTAAAAATAATCCAGTTAAAAGAAATCCTGCAGAAGGATTATGGCCTTGACCATCACCTGGCCCACTTTCTGGCTTATTTTAGCGAAGGAAGATTAGGCAGCGCCTTAAAGTTAAAAGAGACGGATATTATCAGAGAAAAGAATAGGATTGTTGATGAATTCTGCCCGCGCGCCGCCGCCGGCCGCTTAGAAAACCTCGCGGTAAAAAATAGGGATGAGGCGCGGCGAATCTTACAGATACTGGCTAGCTGGTTCCGGGATACCTACTTGATTAAAGTGGGCATCCCGCATAGCGAATTGATTAATTTTGACCGCCGAAATGAGTTACTGACGTTTATGAGCCGTTTTTCCTTTGTGGAGTTAGACAATATCTTTGGAGTTATTTCGGATTCCTTGCTGAAATTGGAACAGAATGTCAATGTCAGATTGCTATTATTTAATTTGAAATTATCGCTGGGAAGCTAAGGGCAAAATTATGGAGAAGACCATCTTCATTAGATTAAGAGATTCCGGCGCAACCTATGTTTATAAGACTACCAGTGACTTGCCGGCAAAAGAAGGCGATTATGTTATTGTAGAACATGACCGCGGATTAGATTACGGTCAGATTCTCTCTCCCCGGGCGGCAGCCGATCCGTCAAAAGAGCCGTTAAAGAAGATAGTGCGCCTGGTTAATGAGAATGACTCAAAGCAGATTAGCGAAAACAGGGTAAAGGCAAAGGAGGCCTTTGGCGCCTGTATGAAAAAAATAGAAGAGCATAAAATTGAAATGAAACTGGTGCACGCAGAATATTCTTTTGACCGCTCTAAGATTATATTTTATTTTACCGCCAGCGGCCGCGTGGATTTCCGCAACCTAGTAAAGGACTTAGCAAAGATTTTTAAGGCCAGGATTGAACTGCGCCAGATTGGCGTGCGGGATGAGGCAAAATTTTTTGGCGGATTCGGCCCCTGTGGAAGAGAACTCTGTTGCGCCAGGTTCTTAAAGGATTTTGAGCCGGTCACGATTAAG
>JACRHO010000132.1 GCA_016212045.1 Candidatus Omnitrophota bacterium
GCAATAATCATCGTCTTGGTGGCATTAAAATTTAATTTATTAAAGGCCTCCTGCTGCAGGCTGCTCGTGATAAATGGGGGTTGCGGGTAACGTTTTTTCTCGGTCTTTTTTACCTCAAGGACGATAAATTTCTGCTTCTCGATATCGCCGCAGAGAGTGTCTGCTTCTTTCTTGTTCTTTATCTGCGCATCTTTGCCGTCTATCTTCTCTAACTTTGCCAAAAATGGACTGGTGACTTGGTGACTTGGTGACTTGGTGACTTTATTCAATTCCGCCTCTATCTCCCAATACTCCTGGGGAACGAAATTCTGAATCTGCCTTTCCCGTTCTACAATCAGCCGCAGGGCTACCGACTGCACCCTGCCGGCACTTAGGCCCCGCACAATCTTCTTCCAAAGTAAAGGGCTTAAGAAATAACCGACTATCCTATCTAAGATGCGCCGTCCGGCCTGGGCCTCAATCATCTTGGCGTCAAAATCGCGCGGCTTCTTAAAGGCGCCAGAGACCGCAGAAGGCGTAATCTCATGAAAGATTACCCGCATCACTTTTTTACCCTTAAATAATTTATCCTTGAGCTGCCAGCCGATGGCCTCTCCTTCCCGGTCAGGGTCAGTAGCCACATAAATGCTCTTTTTATCCTTGGCCTCTTTTTTCAAATTCGCCATTATCTTCTGCCTGCCGGCAATAACGACATAATGGGGCTGGAAATCTTTTTTGATATCTACGCCTAATTCCTTTTCCGGCAGGTCAATCAAGTGCCCCATAGAAGATACCACCGAAAAATCACTTCCTAAAATTTTACTGATGGTCTTTGCCTTGGTCGGAGACTCCACTATCACTAAATTTTTGTTTTTCACCCCGCTCTTCCTTTCATCTATAACCCCAACCCTTCTTAGGAAGGGCGGGGTTCATTTAACTCCTTCAATGAGCAGATGATTTACGGAGCGAATGTAATGAGCGACGTAAATCATAGGCGCGAAGCGCCGTCTGCGAATTGAACCCTTGACATTTTGCCTTAGGAAAAGATGTTATTAATTTTTCTATGCTTTTCTTACGCGTTTTTCCATTCTTGAATTGCATCTCGCATTCAAATGCTTTGGAGCGCGAATCGAATTCCTCATAATAAACCAATTCTGGTTGCTTATTTTTCGTATAACAAACACGGCCTCCTATATGGTCTTTAATTCGCTCTATCAAATTATTTGTATGACCATAGTATTTAGTGCCATCATTGCATTCTAAAATATAAGCATAATAAACTTGAGTCATAGCAAAATGTCAAGGGTCAAATTCAGCCACGGCCTTTCGGCCTACAACTTACGTCACTGACGTTCCGTAAGTTGTGGCTTCATTTGACCTCACAAATTGCTCGCCGGGTAATTGTTTAATTAGTTTCTTCAGGCGCAATTGTAAAAGTAGATACGGTATTTTCTGGGCCTTTATATTCGTCTTCTCAATAATTTCATCTAAGGTAACTGGAGAGGTGTTGATATAATCGTATAACAATGCCTCTTCGGTATCGCCAAGCGGCGAACTAAATGTCTCTTTCTTTTCTTTAACCACAGCTGCAGGGTTTTTCTCTAACGGCAGGTTTAGTTCTTCTAAAATATCATCTATGTCGGAAACTAATTTTGCGCCCTGCTTGATTAAGCCGTTGGTGCCAAAGGAAGTATCGGAGTTGACTTTTCCGGGGAGGGCGAAGACCTCCCTGCCCTGCTCCAAGGCAAAGTCTGCGGTAATTAAAGCGCCGCTATTTCTGGCTGCCTCCACTACTAAGACGCCCAGGCTTAAGCCGCTGATGACGCGGTTTCTGCGGGGAAAATTCTGCTTAAATGGTTCCGTATTGATGGGGAATTCTGAAATCACTGCGCCGTTTTTGGCAATCTCTTCGGCTAATTCCTGATTCTCCGGCGGATAAAGATAGCTAAAACCGCTTCCTATCACGGCAATGGTCCGACCACCCTGTTTTAATGCTCCACGGTGGGCAGAACTATCTACTCCGCGGGCCATCCCTGAAACAATAGTAAAACCTAAACCAGATAAATCTGCGGCAAACTTCTCAGCGCAGGATAAGCCATAAAAAGAAGCACGCCTTGAGCCGACAATGGCAATGCTAAGTTTATCTTCTGCTTTTAATTCTCCTTTAATATAAAGCACAATCGGCGGGTCAGGAATATTTTTTAAATTCTCAGGATAGTCCTTATCTTCGCAAGTCATAATTCTTAAACCCTGCTTTTCTGCTAAACTAAGCTCTTTTGCGATATCTTCTTCTTTGAGAGAATGTATCTGATTAGCAATTTCCTGACCGATACCCGAAACTGCCATCAATTTTTCGCAAGGGGCCTTTAGAATATTCTCTGGGCTACCAAAATATTCCAGAAGCTTATTCAAGCGGATGCTGCCGATTCCATCAGCC
>JACRHO010000133.1 GCA_016212045.1 Candidatus Omnitrophota bacterium
AGATAAAAAATAAAATTAAAGACCTGGTATATGCGTTATTCTCGGATGTCCCCGCGGGCCTGGGTTCAAAAGGCGATATCAGGGTCAGCGCAAGAGAAGAAAAAGAAATCTTGCTTAAAGGTTCAAAATGGGCAGTAGAGAAGGGGTATGGCACAGAAGAAGATTTAGAGTGCACTGAAGAATACGGCGCAATCCAGGGAGCAGATCCGTCAGCAGTCTCGGACAGGGCATATGAGAGAGGAAAGGCGCAGTCAGGAACATTAGGTTCAGGAAATCATTTCTTAGAAATACAGATGATTGATCAACTTTATGACCGAGATCTCTGCGATGAATTCGGCTTAAACCTTGGCCAGATAACGATTATGATTCATTCCGGTTCCCGGGGTTTGGGTTATCAAGTCTGCGATGATTACACAAAAAGCATGATTCATTGTTTGCAGAAATACAATATCAATGTCCCTGACCGGCAACTGGCCTGCGCGCCGGTTAATTCACCGGAAGGTAAAGCCTATCTTGGTGCAATGAAATGCGCGGCAAACTATGCCTGGGCAAACCGGCAATGCCTGATGCATCTTACACGAAAAGTATTTGAAAAAGTTTTTGGGATATCTTGGCAGAAGATGGGGATGAATTTAATTTATGATGTCGCCCACAACATTGCCAAGATAGAAAAACACATTGTAGATGATAAAGAAAAAACTCTGTGTGTTCACCGTAAAGGCGCTACCCGCGCCTTTGGGCCGGGGCATCCGGCATTACCGCAGAGGTATAAGAAAACCGGACAACCTGTAATTATTCCCGGCGATATGGGTAGGAATTCTTACTTGCTCGTCGGGACCAAGCAGGCGGAGGAGGAGACATTTGGCTCGACGTGTCACGGTGCCGGGCGCGTCAAGTCCCGCACTGCGGCGATGCGTTCCATAAATCTAGATATGTTATTGAAAGAGTTGGAATCCAAGGGTATAATGGTAAAGGCCTCTGGCCGCGGGACAATCGTAGAAGAAGCGCCTCAGGCCTATAAAGATGTAAATGAGGTAGTAGATGTAGTGCATAATGCCGGCATTTCCCGGCGGGTCTGCCGCACACGACCGCTCGGCGTTATCAAAGGATAAGACGATAAAATATGTTAGACCTAAAATTCATTCGGGAAAATAAAGATTTAGTCAAAAAATCTATTAAAGACCGCGGGTTAAAATTAGACCTGGATAATTTAACTAAACTGGATGACTCTCGGCGCAAGACTTTAATTGAACTGGAGGATTTAAGGGCCAAGAAGAACAAAGCCAATGACGAAATCACCAGCCTTTTAAAGGCAAAGAAGGATGCGAAAGCAAAAATCAGTTCCATGAAAGAAATCGCAGAGAAGATTGATGCTCTAGAAGATAAATTAAAAGAGATAGATACTGAATTAAATAAACTCCTCCTGATTATCCCGAATATCCCTCATCCGTCCGTTCCTGTGGGCGATGCCTCAAAAAAAGAGGTGCTGCGTTCTTGGGGAGAGCCGCCACATTTTGATTTTCAGCCGGCCACGCACATAGAATTGGCGCAGCACTTGGATATTATTGATTTTAACCGGGCGGCAAAGATTACCGGTTCAAACTTTGTGCTTTATAAGGGCTGGGGGGCAAGGTTAGAGCGCGCTTTAATAAATTTTATGCTTGACCTGCATACCAAGAAGCATGGCTATCAGGAAGTTTTTCCGCCGTTTCTAGTAAACCGCGCGGCGATGACCGGCACAGGCCAGTTGCCGAAATTAGAAGAAGATATGTATCGCTTAAAAGACGATGATTTATTTTTAATTCCTACTGCCGAGGTGCCGGTCACCAATATCTTCCGCGATGAAATCCTGGATGAAAAGGATTTACCTGTTTATTACACTGCCTATACCGCCTGCTTCAGAAGGGAGGCCGGCTCTTATGGCAAAGACACCAAGGGCCTCACCCGCGTGCACCAGTTTGATAAGGTAGAATTGGTGAAATTTGTCAAACCCGAAACTTCGTATGAAGAATTGGAAAAATTACTGAATAATGCCGAAGAAGTTTTGCAGCTCTTGGGTCTGCCTTATCGCGTAGCGATGTTACCTACCGAGGACTTAAGTTTTTCTGCCAGTAAGTGCTATGATATTGAGGCCTATGCCGCTGGCATAGATAAGTGGCTGGAGGTCTCCAGTTGCAGCAATTTTGAGAGTTTTCAGGCCCGCCGGGCAAATATAAGATTTAGAAGAGCAGAGAATAAAAAATTAGAATATGTGCATACTTTAAATGGTTCGGGGATAGCTTTGGCCAGGACCGTGATCGCCATATTAGAGAATTATCAGCAGAAAGACGGCTCCATATTAATCCCTGATGTCTTAAGGAGTTACCTTGATGGCCAGGAGAGGATTTTTTAAAGATAAGGGCCCAGAGATTGACTTTAGCCAGCTTGATCCTGGTCTTTCGCCTGCAGGAGAAATAAAATCTAAATCCGCGGTCTTCTTGGGCAATGCCTTCAGCATTATAAAGTTTGTTTTAGGCATATGCCTCCTACCATTTGTTTATTCCGGTTTAGTGGCTTTTTACAATGAATTCGGCCTAATTGAGAAGGCGCTGCAGAATTCTTTCTGGTCAGGGATAATCAGTTTCCTAGTAATTTATTTGTTTATCTGGGAACCGGCAAAAATTTATACCAAAGGCCATAGGATTCTAGAATGGGTTTTTAGTTTCTTCAAGCCCCTGGTGAGGGTAGCGCCCTACGTATTACCCATCTATACTATAATTTTATTTATTTTTTATTGGCTGCTTTCTTATTTATTTAAAGATATAACTCAGTATTTTATTTTTCTTTTTGGGTTCAGCATCGCCTTGCATTTAGTTTTCAGCGCCAAATCCATACGTTCGCGTAGAGGCGACCTCTTGAAGGCAAATTATATTTTTGGATTTTCTCTGGTTCTAATTATTAACCTGATATTACTTGCGCTGTGCCTGAATCTTATCTTTGAAAAATTTTCTTTCGTGAACTTCTTCAATAATTCCTTCCAGATTGCGAAGAGTATCTTTGGCG
>JACRHO010000128.1 GCA_016212045.1 Candidatus Omnitrophota bacterium
TATTTACGCTGCGGCAGCCGATTATTTCCAGCCGCTTTTTTAGCCAGTCCGGCGACGGCCCAACTCTGACATCTCGGATTATCTTTGCAGTATATAAAGGACAGTCCTTCTTGTCTTCTATTTTAATCGCCAGTTCCGGGTAACCGGGTAACCGGGTAACCGGGTAACCGGAAACTTTAGGAAGCTTCAATTTTTTACTGGTAATCGCCGACGCTTCCCGGGCAATTCCGACTACGCTCAAACAATCCGGCCTATTGGCAGTTACTTCAATCTCAAAAATGAAATCTCCTGCCTGCTCCTCTAAGGAAGTCACCTCAAGGCCAGCCATGGTCAGTTTATCCGCCAGCGCCTGCGGCGTAATCTTAATCTCGACAAAATCTTTCAGCCAATTATAAGTAACTTTCATTTTTAGAACTGTTTTAAGAACCTTAAATCATTTTCATAAAATAAACGGATATCATCTATGCCATACTTGAGCATGGCAATTCTATCTACGCCTAAGCCAAAGGCAAAACCAGTGTATTTTTTGGGATCATAACCTACGTTTTTAAAGACATTAGGGTGGATCATCCCTGCGCCCAAAATTTCCAGCCACCCCTTGCCGCCACAGACGCTACAATGTTTTTCCTGGTGACCTGGTGACCTGGTGACCTGGTGACCTCCGCATATTATACAAGATATATCTACCTCTGCCGACGGTTCGGTAAAAGGGAAAAAATGCGGCCGAAAACGCATCTTAATCTCCTTTCCAAAAACTTCCTGGGCAAAAAGTTTTAATATGCCTTTTAAATCCGAAAAGCGAATCTCTCTATCCACCATAAAGCCTTCTATCTGATGAAACATAAAAGAATGTGAGGCATCCACCGCATCCGGCCGATAAACGCGGCCGGGCACCACTACTGCTAACGGAGGTTTCTGCGACTTCATCACCCGTATCTGCACTGGTGAGGTGTGGCTACGCAGGAGTAAATTTTGATTAATATAAAACGTATCAAAGACGTCGCGGGAAGGATGCTCGGCGGGGATATTTAGGGCTGTAAAGTTATTGTATTCAGTCTCAATCTCCGGGCCTTCTACCACTGAAAAACCCAGGCGCACAAAAATCAAACAGATTTCGTCAATCATCTGGGTGAGCGGATGCAGCCGCCCCAATTCCTGGCTAATCCCCGGCAGACCAATATCTACTGCCCCACCAACATTCGCGGCCGTGGCAGTAGTTAAAGATTTCTGCTTCTCGGCAATGAGAGTGCTGAGCGTATTTTTTAAGGCATTCACCTGCTGGCCAAAGTTGGCGCGCCCTTCGGAAGGAATAGTCGCCAGAGAAGCGGTGAGCTGGGCAATCAGGCCTTTTCTGCCTAAATACTTCACCCGAAATTCTTCTAATGCTGGGAGAGAATCTACTTTTTGTATCTCGGTATCTATCTGCGCTTTAATTGCTGCAATATCCATGCCGCACCTAATATGGCTAATAAAATAAAAACCAGTTTTTTTCTCTCCGGGTCCATCCCATGGTTAACCAGATAGCCCGGCGTGATTTTTTTTAATTCCCGGGCGTGTATATCTAAATCTCCTCCGTGCTCTGGGCAGGCGCGTTGAAAAATTCCGCTAACCTCTACCCAGTCGCCTTTGGCTTGATAACTGCCGGCAAAATGAATTTCTGCGCTGAGAGCTTTATCCACCCATACGCCGATGGCGCCCTGGCCGTCGTTAAGATTAATCCAGGCAAAATCACCCCGGCACATCACCTCGCCAATCACCTCGCCGGCATAAGTTACTTCTTTGCCGTCGTAATCCTTGGCATGATTAATTAGTTCAGTGCTGGAGATGGACTGAGTGTAGCCATTATTTACAAATCCCAATACTACCAATAATACCAATACTACCAAATAAATCCCAATTTCCTCCGCCGAAGGCGGATGGATTTGTTTTGGATTTGGGAGTATTTGGATTTTGGATTTCAACATCATCTTCCTTTAATCATTGCTACTAATACCCCTAATATGGTAAACACCGACATAAATTCCAGGCGTCCAGCCCACATCTGTAAGATATAAGTTGCCTTTAAAGCCGCGGGCATAGCGGCGTTAGTAATCCCGCAGGATAA
>JACRHO010000130.1 GCA_016212045.1 Candidatus Omnitrophota bacterium
AACCTCAACTTAAAGAGGTCCTTGCTCAAATTTTGGCAGATAAAGTAAAAGCATTTGAGCCATATTGGGAAGATATTTTTAAAGAATTAAGTAATATCACCCCTGACAATATTTACCTTACAGAATTGGCGATGGAAAATAAGTTCATCATAATGAAAGGAATCGTGGGTTCTTTAGAAAAAGATGAACTTCTTTCTGAATTTATACTTACATTGGAGAAAGGAATTTTTAGTAAGGTAAAGTTGGTTACCAGCAAAGAATCAGAAGACAAGACAGCCAATAAGTTTGAATTAACCTGTTGGGTTGATTAGATGGAAATTACAAAGGATAAACTCATAAAAATTATAGCGGGCACGGTAGTAATTGTCGTTATCGGGACTTATCTTTTTCTATACCGGCCACTTATGAGCAAATTAAAAAAACAGCATTCAGAATGTAGAGCCATTGAGTCCGAAGTAGAGCAAGCGCAAGAAGCAATAACCACTCTAAAGAAAAAAGATAAAAAAACCCTTCTGAACGAGGCAGATGTTTCAGTTGCTATAGATGAGTTGACTAAACAGGCTAAATCAAAAGGCCTCAATCTTATCTCTATCACTCCTAAGCAAGTAAACCCCGTTAGAGAACTTCTTTCTGGGTCGGGGGCTTTCTCTAACGGGGTAAAGGAAAAAGAAGCCCTTTATAAAATTCTACCCATTGAGATGGAGATGGAGTCCACTTATGAAGATTTGGGTATATTTTTGGGTTCATTAGATAAACTAGAAAAGAGTTTAGCTACCATAGATAGTTTTAGCGTGATTTCAGATAAAGAAAGGTCGTTAAATCTCAAAACAAAACTAGTGGTAAATATGTATCTGGCGAGCGGAGAACATGCAGAATAAAAAATTGATAATATTGGCTGTTTTAGGGGTATTGGCTATTTTTAGTTTATTCTACGGTATCTTTGTTCCTTCTAAAACAAGACGCCCGCCTCAAGTGAGAGAGTCAGATATTCAACCAGAGAGAAAAGTTTCCTTGGCGGGAAAACCTATTTTGACCCAAAGAATTGCCAAGATGACAAATTATACCTCCTGGGGTAGGAGTCCATTTACGCTCCAAAAAACTTCATCTAAGGCATTTAAAGGTTTAATTCTGGACGGTATAATGTGGGATAAAGAAAAACCCCTGGCGATCATAAACAATGATATAGTAAAAATAGGCGATAATGTTAGTGGAAATATAGTAGTTGATATAAAACAAGATAAGGTTATCTTAAACGACGGCACCAAGGATTTTGAACTCAAATTAGATTAGACTCCCCCTTTCTGCTATAAACTCCTTAATCAGCTCTACATTTTTTGAGTTTCCTTTATCAATTATCTGTGGTAAAATTAGCATTGTTCTGCTTGTGACTTGAAGTTTTCTTCTTCCCCGAGGTTAGGGAAGAAAAGCTAACATTCAGGTTGCCGGGTGAGTTTTTGGCAAATCTTGTAAAGATTATCTTGACAAAATACCGTTTATAGTTTATACTTTTACTGAGAGTAAGAATGTAAGGAAGTAAGAAAGGAGTGATTAAAATGACTGTTCTTGAGACCGCGAAAATTACCTCAAAAGGGCAAGTTACTATCCCTAACCGCATAAGGAAACTCTTGCATGTGGAAACCGGCTCTTCTTTAGCCTTTGGTTTAAGTAAAGAAGGAGTAGTGTTATTGCCCTGCAAGATTACAGCTAATTCGCCTTATACGGCAGCGGAGTGGGCAAAAATAGAAAAATTAGCCTCTCTAAAGGGCAAGGTATATAAGAGCGTAAAAAAAGCGAAAAAGCATATTGAGGCATTATGAGATTTGAATTTAAGCCTTCCTTTGACAGGTCCGTTAAGAAGTTGCCTGGCAGAGAAAAAGAGGAGATAAAGGAAGTTGCTTTTCAGGCAATAGATATATTATCTCAAGATAGAATAATCCATAAAGGGCTTGGCCTAAAACGCCTCAAAGGAGATTTTTGGGAGATAAGAAAAGGGCTTAAAGCAAGAATACTTTTTCGTTGGCAAGGCGATTTAGCAGAATTTATCCTTGCTGGCGACCATAATGACATAAAGCGATTCTTAAAGAATATTTAGCCATTTTTAGGACTGGAAGTCAGCCGACCCAGCTATTTTTGTTGAAGGCGGAATCCCGCCTGCGTTTATTTAACTGCTTGGCGGGAAATTCTCAAAATAGGTTCGCACAGCGTTTAATAGCTGCGATTTAGGTTATGCAGAAACAAATCCACATTTTTTATACCGGTAGGGTGCAAGGGATAGGATTTCGTTTTACTGCCCAGGATATTGCCCAGGATTTAGGGGTTATGGGCTGGGTGAAAAATTTACGGGACGCTAGGGTGGAGATTGTAGCTGAGGCAGAAGAGGAGATTTTAAAAGATTTCTTAGATAGGCTCAACAAATATTTTGCCCGATATATACAGGATACAGATACAGATTGGAAAGCAGCAAGCGGTGAATTTAAAGATTTTGGCATTGAGTTCTGATGCGGTATGCTATATTTGCGGATATACATTCAAACCTGGAAGCATTTGATGCGGTAATCCAGGCCCTAAATCAGGAATCCATTGATAAATATTTATGTCTGGGCGATGTAGTAGGATACGCTGCTAATCCCAAAGAATGTATCCAGAAGGTAAGGGACCTGGCGATGATTACGGTGGCAGGCAACCACGACTGGGCAAGCGTAGGATTATTTTCGTTAGATTATTTTAATCCTGTGGCAGCGCAGGCCTTACTCTGGACGAAGCGTAATCTGGATGAGCAAGATAGATATTTTTTGGAATCCTTAAAGCTTATTTATAAAAATGAAGATTTAACTTTGGTACATGCAACCTTGAATAATCCCCAGGACTTTAACTATATGGATAATACTTATATTGCTGCAGAAACTCTCGGGTTATTAGAGAATAATATCTGTTTTATAGGTCATACTCATCGGCCTGGTATATTTATTAAAGATAAAGAAGACAGCGTCCAATATAAAGAGGTAGATAAAATTGATATTAAAGAAGGTTCTAAATATATTATAAATGTAGGCAGCGTCGGTCAGCCGCGGGACGGAAACCCCGATGCCGCATATGCCATATATGATACCAAAAAGAAGCAGGTAGAGATTCAAAGAATAAGTTACGATTGGGAAACGACGAGAAAAAAGATTCACGCTACTAGTTTGCCAAAATTTTTGGGAGATCGGCTTCTAGTGGGTAGGTGATAATATATGGTTAAAGATATAGAGAAACAGATACAGAATTTAAGAGAGCAAATCCAGCGCCACGATTATCTGTATTATGTATTATCTCAACCTGAGCTCTCGGATAAAGAATACGATGATTTAATGAGAAAACTTAAAAGTTTAGAGGATCTATACCCGCAATTTAAATCTGAGGTTTCTCCTACGGTGAGAGTAAGTGGCGGAGTATTAGCAGGATTTAAAACCGCAAGGCACAGACAGAAGATGCTGTCTTTAGATAACACCTATTCATTTGAAGAATTAAGAGATTGGGATGAGCGCGTCCATAAAGGCCTAAGGAGTGAATTAGTAGAATATCTGGCAGAACACAAGATTGACGGCGTCAGCGTTAATCTTACCTATATTAAGGCAAAGTTGACCGTTGCTGCTACCCGTGGCGACGGAGAGACAGGCGAGGATATTACCCAGAATATAAAGACCATCCGCGCTATCCCTTTAAGATTAGCCGGCAGAGACATCCCAGATTTAATGGAAATCCGCGGCGAGGCCTATATGAGTAAAAGCGAGTTTGCGGCCTTAAACCGGGAAAAAGAAAAGGCAGGCGAGGTATTATTCGCTAATCCCCGCAACGCTACATCAGGGTCCCTGAAACTTCTGGATACCAGCGTAGTCGCCAAAAGAAAGTTGCGTTTTTTTGCCCATTCTTTAGGAGGATACAAAGGCACGGATATTGATACGCACCTCTTATACTTAGAAAAATTAAAAGCCTGGGGCGTCTGTGTAAATCCCCATTCCAAACTCTGCAAGAACTTAGACGAGGTGATTGATTATTGCAATAGTTGGGAGAAGAAAAGAGAAAAACTTGATTACCAGATAGACGGCATCGTCATTAAAATAAATAGCCTCACCCAGCAGAAAAAGTTAGGTTTTACCTTAAAGAGCCCGCGTTGGGCAGTGGCCTATAAATTTCCCGCGCAACAGGCTACCACTGTAGTTTTAAAAATTAATCTGAATGTCGGCAGGACCGGAGTGATTACTCCTACCGCAGAACTCAAACCCGTAGCCTGCGCCGGTGTAATCATCAGGCACGCCACCTTACATAATTTTGATGAGATTAGGCGTTTAAATATCCGCGCAGGGGACACCGTGTTGATTGAAAGGGCAGGCGAGGTTATCCCTAAAGTAGTAAAAGTAGTAAAGCATACAGGCAAAGGGTTTTTTCCTATCCCCCAGACCTGCCCGGTATGTCATGGTAAAGTGATAAGAGAGAAAGTTGAAGATGTGGCTTACCGCTGCATTAATTCTTCCTGCCCGGCGCAATTGGAAAGAGGTTTATTGCATTTTGCCTCTCGGCAGGCCATGGATATTCAGGGGTTGGGCGAATCACTAGTGGCGCAATTAGTGCAGTTAAAATTGGTGCGCAATTTTGCCGATATCTATAAATTAAAAAGAGAGGATTTGTTTAAATTAGAATTATTTAAAGATAGGAAGGCGGATAATTTACTTTCCGCCATAAAGAAAAGCACTGCCCAGCCATTATCCCGCTTGATCTATGCCTTAGGTATACGCCATGTGGGAGAAAAGGCCGCTTATGTTTTAGCCCAGAATTTTAAGACCATGGATAATTTATTGGCTGCCAAGAAAGAAGACTTTGACAAGATCTATGAAGTCGGGCCGGTGATGGCTCAGGCAATTGTAGATTATTTCTCTGCCGCTGCGACAAAAAAACTTATGGCGGAATTTAAGAACGCAGGACTGAACTTAAAAGAAGAAGTGGCGAAAGTAAAACCTACTGTCTTTACCGGCAAGGCGATAGTTTTTACCGGAGAATTGAAAGAATATACGCGCTCTCAGGCCGAGGGATTAGTCCGTAAGACAGCAGGTATTGTCTCCTCAGGCGTGTCCCAAAATACCGATTTTGTCGTAACCGGAGAGAATCCCGGCTCAAAATACGATAAAGCCAAAAAATTGGGCATAAAGATTATTAATGAGAAAGAGTTTAAGGAGCTGATTAAGTGAAAATGCAGATAAACGCAAGAATAAAAATAAAACGCAAAGTTACGCAGACCATTTTACTAGTTACTAGTTACTCGTTACTAGTAACTTTAATCGGCTGCGATGCCTTTGTGCGGAAGTTTACCCGCAAGCCAAAAAAAGAACAAATACCCCAGGAAGAAATGGTGGTTGCGCCGGTAGAGTATGAGGTACCGATAATGACCAAAGAAGAGATGTACCGGCAGCATTTTTTATATTGGAAATCCTGGCATGACGAGTTGATTCAGGCGCTCTCGCCTAACCAGAACCAGAAGAAAAAGATAGATTGCGCCGAGCAGGCAATCACCAATCTGGAACGTTTATACCTTATGTTAGATGAACAAAGGCAGGCCAAGTTAGATATTTATCTGAATCAGTTTAAGGAACTAAAAGACGCAGTCAGCAAAGATATATATGGCCAAAGGGTTTCCTTTGAACACGCCACTGCCGAACAGATAAAGACAAATATCCTGCGCCATTTTTCTTATCAGAAAATAAAGGATTATCTGAAGTGATATTAGAAACAGTCTGCGTTGGGTCACTGGAGGTTAATTGTTATATCTTGGCTGAAGGTGATGGTTTTCCAGCTATCATCATTGACCCCGGAGATGAAGCAAATAAGATAAGACAGGTTTTAAGCCGGCATAAACTAAAGCCGGCATTAGTGATTAATACCCACGGCCATATTGACCATATCGGAGCCGACGATGAGTGGGGAGTGCCGATTTATATTCATCGCCAGGATGCTGTCTTGTTGAAGGATACCCGACTTAATCTTTCCAGTTTTCTTGCGCAGCGCTATTGCGTAAAATCAAAAATGATTAATCTACTGGAAGATGGCCAGAGTATTGAGCTGGGCAAGCTGCGCTTAAAAGTGATGCATACGCCTGGCCATACCCCCGGCGGAATTTGTTTATTAATGCAAGAGCCCCAGAACAAAATCCTCTTTACGGGAGATACTTTATTTTGCCAGAGTATAGGCAGGACTGATTTAGAGGGCGCAGATGAACATACGCTTATAGATGCCATAAAAGATAAACTACTGAAATTAAGCGATGATACGGTTATCTATCCGGGGCACGGGCCTTCTTCTAGTATAGGAGAAGAAAAAAGAAATAACCCCTTTTTGATTTAAAATGGAAGAACTCGTAAACAATTTTCTTAACTATTTATCAGTTGAGCGGGGCCTGGCGCAGAATACCATTACCTCTTACCAGAAAGACCTCAAGTGTTATATCAACTTTCTTAAATCCCGCTCCATAGATTCTCTTTCCAGGACTACCAGAGACAATATCATCAATTTTATGCTTTTTCAGAAAGATAAAGGCCTTGCCCCTAATTCTATCTCCCGCCGCTTAGCCGCCATAAAGGTATTCTATAGGTTTTTAAACCGAGAGAGGATTTTAAAAACAGACCCCAGCGGTTTAATTGAATCGCCTAAATTGTGGAAAAAAATACCCCAGACCCTTTCTTTGAACGAAGTAGAGACATTGTTGAGCCAGCCTAATATACGGGATAAGCAGGGCATAAGAGACAAGGCAATTTTAGAAACCTTGTATGCCACTGGTATGCGGGTCTCAGAGGCAGCAAATCTGAAATTAGATAATGTTAACTTAGATATAGGATTTTTGCGTTGTATTGGCAAGGGGAATAAAGAACGGATTGTGCCCCTGGGCAAAAAAGCCATTATTAGTATTAAGAGGTATTTAGAGGTAAGCCGCCCCTGGTTTCTCAAGAAAAAAGAGAGTGAATTTTTATTTTTGAGCCGCTTTGGAAAAAGAATCTCGCGCCAATCGCTCTGGAAGATTATGAGAAGATACGCAAGAGAGGCCAGGATTAAAAAACCTATCCGGCCGCATATCTTAAGGCATTCCTTTGCTACCCATTTATTGGAGCGGGGGGCGGATTTGCGTTCAGTGCAGGAGATGCTCGGCCACGCGAATATTGCTACCACTCAGATTTATACGCATATAAATAAGGATAGACTGAAGACAATACATCGGATGTTTCATCCTAGGCCATAAATATATTATGAAATTAAACCCTAAATCCGAAACCCTAAACTCTAAACAAACCCAAAACACAAAATTCAAAACTTAAAACATACTTTTGTTTTGGATTTTGGGTTTTAGTTTTTGGATTTATTTAGGATTTAGAGTTTAGAATTTAGGATTTAAACTTTATAAAAAGATGAAGAAATATCTTAATAATTTACCGGAAGAAGTTAAGGATTTAATGCGTTTAGCCGGTAAGGTTGCTTCTCAGAATAATATGCCTGCTTATTTAGTCGGCGGTTTTGTGCGGGATTTACTTTTAGGCCTGCCTAATCTGGATCTGGATATTGTGGTAGAGGGTGACGGTGTAAAATTTGCGCAGGATTTTGCTCATCGCCTGAAAGCAAAAATTACTTGCCACCGGCAATTTGGCACAGCGACAATTAACCTGGGGCGCAATCTGAAGATAGACATAGCTAGCGCAAGATGCGAGTATTACCCTGAAGCTGCGCACCTGCCTGTGGTTAGACCCGGTAATTTAAAAGACGACTTAAAAAGGCGTGATTTTACTATCAATACCATAGCCATCAGCATAAACCAGAAAGATCGCGGCAGGTTAATTGATTTTTTCCACGGTAAAGAGGATTTGCATCATAAAAAAATACGCATATTGCACGATTTGAGTTTTATCGATGACCCTACGCGGATATTCAGGGCAATCCGTTTTGAGCAGAGGTTCAATTTTAAGATAGAGCCAAATACGCTGAAATGTTTAAGCCAGGCACTTGCGCAAGAAATGTTAACGAAGGTCCAGCCGCAAAGGATACGCGATGAAATAATTTTAATCCTGAAAGAAGATCGGCCTATTCGGCTGATAAAACGCATGGAGCAGCTCATTAGTTTTAAATTTGTCCACCCCCGCCTCTACATATCGGAAAATATCCATAGGTTTCTAGAGTCTATCCAGAGACAAATTAAGTGGTTTAAGAAAAATTATCCCGAGCGCCGACCCTTAGATGTGTGGCTAGTTTATTTTATGGGTCTCCTGGAGCACCTTAAATTAAGCCAGGTTAAGGTAATCTGCGCACGATTTGCTTTCCGCCGCGGCGAAACAAAAAGAATATTGAATTATAAAAAACTTAAAGCCCGATTTATCTTGAACTTAAAAAAGAAAAAGATAAAACCATCCCAAATTTTCCAAAAGCTTGAGCCATTAAGCTATGAGGTTATTATCATAATCAAGGCAAAGTTTAAAGATAAGCTCATTCATAAACGCATAGCAGATTTTTTTGAGATTTACAATGGCATGAGGATAGTCATTTCTGGCGCTGACTTACAGAGATTAGGGGTTAGCCCTGGGCCCTATTATCAGAAGATTTTTAGCCAGGTTTTAAATGCCAAACTCAATGGCCGGCTAAGGTCTAGAGAAGAGGAATTAGCACTGATTAAGAAGTTAATCCGGAATAAATGACCATAGGTATTTTGAAAGTAGTCTTATTCATCCCGGAAAGCAATTCATTAAAAGAAAAAAGGATGGTTCTCCATAGTCTAAAGGCGAGGCTGCGGAATAATTTCAATGTGGCAGTTAGCCAGATAGATGATGAAGACAAATGGCAGAAAACAACTTTGGCAGTGGCAGGCGTAGAGAAAGACAGGAATAAAATGAACAGCGTTTTATCAAATATAGTCAATTTTATTGAAGAGTTTAACCAGGTGAGTTTAATTGACCAGGAAATGGAGTTGCTTTAAATGGGAAGGCAGGAAAGGGTTGCCGAGGCAATCCAGAAAGAGGTAAGCATCATCATTCACGATGAATTAAAGGATCCCCGTTTGGGATTCGTCACGGTAACCAGGGTTGAATTAACCCCGGATTTAAGGTATGCCAAAATATTCTTTAGTGTTTTAGGAAAAGATGAAGATTACAAGAAGACTAAAGAGGCGCTTGATTCGGCTTTAGGTTTTATCCGGAGATTAGTTGCCGAACGAATTAATCTGAGGTTTGCCCCGGAGATCAGTTTCAGGGAAGATAGGTCCAGCGAGTATAGCGTGAAGATTCAGGAAATCCTCAATGAGATTAAGGAATTAGATGAGTCCCGCCCTTCTATTAAAGAGGGTGGTAAAATAAGAAAGGAAGGGCGAGGTGAGCCTAAAAAACGTCGTCGCCTGCCTAAAAAGAAATAAAAGTTTCTTAATCACCAGTCATACGAGTTTAGAAGGAGATGCCTTAGGCGCGGAACTGGCTTTATCTAAACTTCTAAAAAGATTGGGTAAAGACGTTATTATCATTAATGAAGATAAAATCCCTTATGGATATAATTTTTTGCCGGGGATAAATAATATAAAAAAGTTTAAGG
>JACRHO010000134.1 GCA_016212045.1 Candidatus Omnitrophota bacterium
CCAGCCAGATTCACTGCCTCTTTAGAGAGAGGACAAGTTACCAGGCAATCTATTTCTCCTCTTTTAATTAATTCTAACGCCTTATCCAGATATTCTAAGGACGCCTGTCCATACTCTGCGCTTATTTTTCCAAAAGAAAAATTCTGATGATTTATATTATTTAGATCTATAAATCTAAATTTTTGATTTTTGATTTTTGATTTTTGATTTTTTTCAAACACCCATCTATCTCCAATCACGGTAAAATCGGCCAAATTTTTTAGTTTACTGACAGCCAGGGCAGTAATCGCCGGACCGATACCGGCTGGGTCGCCCATGGTTATCCCAACTCTGATTTTATTTTTTCTTAGCATATCCTCTTAACTGTGGTTATCCGGCTATCCGGTAACCCGTGACTAGGGGATCTGTAAATCCGGCGATCCGAGACATGCATTTTGTCCCGGATATCCAGATATCCGGATTACCTAGTCTCTGATCCCCGGATAACCGGATATGCGCTTTTAACTTTGTATAATATTAATTCTGAATAATTTTTATATACGCCTGTCTCTTCAACTCTGCCAGCCAGTTGATTAATTCTTCCTGCATCTTCTTATTGAATAAATATTGATAAATCCTATCCTGAACCTCAGATAAGATCTGTTTCCGCGGAGGGATAATCTTGACTAATCTAAAAATATAATATGTCTCCCCGGCTTCTATCGGCCCGGAAACCTCTCCTATCTTTAATTTAAATATCGCCTCTTCAACATCCCTTCTTAACTCCCCGCCTTTATAGACAGTCATTTTATTGACCTCTAATGAGCGCTGTTTGGCTAAGTCATTGATATCGCCACCTTGTCTTAAAATCTGGGATAAATCCTTCGCTAAACTGTTAGATGCCACAGCCAATGACTCAACCTCGCGCTGCTGGAGGGTGATAAATTCCTCGCTATTGTTCTGATAGAAATCAGTAATCTCAGCAGGATAGACAGAAATCTTGGACCTTACCTTCAGATCAATAATGCTGTACATTAAAAGCTGGTCTTGCGCCCTTGCTTCTATATCTGCCTGGGATAGGCCCTGCTCTCTTAAAGCCAACTGGAATTCCTGGCCTGACCCGTAATGGCTCCTGATCTCATCTATCTTGGCCTTTATCCGATTATGATCAATGATAATTTTATTCTTTTTTGCCTCCTGTAAAATTAGCCGGTCTTCAATCAACTTATCCAAGAGGTCGGTTTTTAGAGACTCTAATTCCTTCTCTAAGTCTTTCTCATTATTATATTCCGCAGACAATTGCATCCGGGTAAAGTTAAGGAAATCGTCTAAGTCCTTCTGGGTGATGACCTCGTCGTTAACAATGGCGATGATTTTATCCTGGGCAAACATTTCGTAACTCGTAACTCGTAACTCGTAACTCGTAATAAATACTAAAAATAAAAATATTTTTAAAAATTTATTAGCCATGAGGAATAACCACTTTTTTAAAATTACTTACCGCCTCTCTTAATAGCCGGCAATATAGGTCAAAACCTACGGCAGCGATAAAGCCGTGCTGCTCTACCCCTAAAAGATTACCCGCACCGCGTAATTCCAGGTCCTCCATAGCAATCTTAAAACCAGAGCCTAAACCAGAGTGCTCTTCTATTGCCGCTAATCTCTTACTGGCCTCTGTGTCTAATACCTCATGCCGAGGAATCATAAAATAGGCATAGGCAGGTCTATTGAATCTGCCGACCCGGCCGCGTAATTGATGTAAATCCGCCAGACCAAAACACTGGGCATTATTCACAATGATGGTATTGACATTCGGGATATCAATGCCGGACTCAATAATATTTGTCGTAATAAAGAGATTGGTTTTGCCTTGTAAAAAATTAGACATCGCCTGCTCTAATAATCTTGCCGGCATCTGGCCGTGGGCCACTGAACTCTTTACGCCCTCAGGCAAAATCTTCATCAGTTTATCCTTTATTTTTTCACTATCCTGAATGCGGTTATGGACAAAATAAATTTGGCCTTTCCGCCCTAATTCTCTGAGTACCGCATGAACGATAATATCTTTGTCATATTCTACCACAACTGTCTTAACAGGCAACCTATTTTGGGGCGGGGTATTAATCACGGATAAATCCCGGGTATTCATCAGGCTCATATAAAGGGTGCGCGGAATGGGCGTAGCAGTCAAGGTAAGAACGTCAACGCTAAATCTTAACCGCTTTAATTTCTCTTTGGCCAA
>JACRHO010000131.1 GCA_016212045.1 Candidatus Omnitrophota bacterium
CCGCTAATCTCTTTCTTTTGTAACAAATCCAGCGCTTCCCGGGCATTCATTTCTGGAGAGATGCTCATAATCTTTTTAGTCATTATCTCTTTTACTTTCATTTCGTTCCCCTATTTTTAAGAAAAAGGGGGTTAATAAGCACGTATCCTTATTAACCCCTTTTCTCTAAAGAAACGGGTTTATTCTTTGGCGATTGCCAGAGTAATTATACCTGCTAAGATCAAGAATAACCCAATGCAACCTTTAACCACGAGTAAAAGGTCTGGCCACCATTTAATCAGCGCCAAAGCGCCAAGGGCTAAAAATACCAAGCCCAAAATAACCTTCAACATCGTTCCCATAATTTTCTTTGCCTCCACTTTTGTCTCCTCCTGTTTTATTTCTTCTGCCATACTTTCACCTCCTTAATTCGGTTTGGTCTTCCATCTGCGATGAATCCATCCCCACTCTGCTGGGTACCTGCGGATATAAGATTCAATGATCTTAGTTAACTTTTGTATATTCATAAGAACAGTTTCTTCAGAAGTGCTGCCTTTTTCTAACTCTAAAGGTTTTTCAAAAATAATTTTATGCGTATTGTCTTTTTGCCTGATAATAAAACAGGGTAATATCACTGCCTGGGTGCGCTGTGCGAGCACTACCGGGCCAGTAGCGGTGGCTGCTTTCTGGCCAAAAAAATCTACAAATACACCCCCGGTGCCAAAATTCTGGTCAATGGGGATAAAGACAATCTCATTATTCCTCAGCGCCCTAATCGTCTCTTCCACACAGGCCTTACGAGGTTGGCTATAGATAGTCTTTACCCCAAACCTGTTGCGTTGCGCCATAAATAACCTTTCTGTGCGGCTATCCCGCATCGGCCGCATAATCCCTGCGGCCTTATGCCCCGCTAAACTCAGTCTGGCTAAGAGCAAAGGGAAATTGCCAAAATGCGCGCTCACCAGAATCACGCCTCTGCCTTGGGCTAAGGCAGAGTCAAAATTATCCTTACCGACAAACTCTACCTGTCTTCTTAAAAGGTGAGGCCTCTCCAAGAGAAAAACCAACTCCGTGCCTGCTTTAGCCATACAGGCAAAACAATCCTTCACAATTCTCTCTATCTCTTGTTTTGTTTTCTCTTGGCCAAAGGCAATCGTCAGACTCTCCAGGGCAATCTTTCTTTGTTTGCGCGCGATCAGATAAGCAAGCCCGGCAAGGTAGTGAGCAAGCCCATATACACAAGACGACGGCATAAATTTAAGTATCAAAGAGCAAAATGATATTACTAGCCAAATGAAGAAACGACCGATACCCTTACGTATTTTTTTAGCATCCATTAACTAGACAAAGAAATTATAACAAAACCAAGTTAAATTGCAAGCACTTTTATAGCTTATAGCCGATTTTGCGCAGGAAATCTTTGCGCCAGGCGATATCATCCTTAGACTCTATGCCTTTGGGCTTTAAACCATCAATCACGCCCATTATTCCTCTGCCTGTGTCGCCTTCCACAATAATCGCCTCAATGGGATTAGCCGAGGCGCAATAGATATTGCAGACCTCTGGGATGTCTTTAATAGCATTCAAGACGTTTATCGGAAAGGCATTCTTTAAAAAAATAATAAAGGTATGCCCCGCGCCTATCTCCAAGGCATTCTCCTCGGCTAATTTCTTTAATTCCGGGTCATTGCCTTCTGACCTTATTTTACAGGCGCCGGAGGACTCAACAAAAGCCAAGCCGAATTTAATAGCCGGCACATTATTCATTAATACCTCATATAAATCCTCCACGGTCTTAATAAAATGGCTTTGTCCTAAAATTACATTTAATTCTGGGGGTTTTTTGAGCTTTACAGATTTGAATTCTAACATCTCATCTACCTCCTTATGATAATCTTCCTGAGGGAGACTGCCTCAACCGGAAGACTTCCGCCATAGGACTTCATAGAACCTAAGATAAAATCGGGCTCGCCTAAAACTTTCAGGGGAACTCTTAAAACAAAAACTTTTGGTTCTAATGTCAGGGATATGCCTTCGGGTTTAATTATTTTCCTCCCATCAAATATCTTAATTCTATTGTGTCTGGTAATAATGCGTATTTTGGGCATCTCGGCAAATGCTTTATTTTTACTATAGCCAAAAAGGTATGCCATAATCGCAAATCGCTTATCTAACTCTTGGTTTTTTTCTATACAGATGAGCAGGTGCCCATCTATCAAATCATAAGTTACCCGTCCTTCTTTGCCAGCGATAGTTCCCAGATGACCTCTTGTCTCTATCTCTGGATAATCTCCGAACAATTCATTGCGGCGGGCAAAGGAAAGTAGATAAAAGGCGCTGGACTGGGTCTGCGATCTGTAACAAAGAATGGCTTTGTATTTTTTTTCTAATTCTTCTGAACTTAATACAAGTGCTAGCCACTTTATATCTCCTCTCATAAATTTTTCTGGCGGCAATAGCCCTAATTCTGGATGATAGCGCCGCGGCAGGGGCCAGCCAATGCAATGGATTAAATAAAGAAATACTTCTGGCGCGGGGATTTCATTTTTTAAATCCGCTAAGGCAATTTCTAAAAAGAGGTAAAATGTCTTGTGGTCTACGTTGACATCTGCAGGATGCGAAACAAAAATCTTAGTGGGTTTATATTCCAAAATGACCTTTTTTAAATCATTGAGAATACTTTCTCCTTTGTAAGGCGCGGCAGGAGAAAAATTTTCCTTATAGGGGACAGCGGAAATCCTCGTTAACAAACTTCTGTATGGTTTTGTATTTTTCCAGTGTCGGCTAAAGATAGCGAATGTCCCAAAATCAGGGTAACCCAAAAAGGTAAGTTTATTCTCATCTACGCCTAATAATTCCATTGCCTTGATTGCTTCTTTGCGACGCACCTCACCCATATGGATAAATTCATTTTTCCTCAAGGTGATTCTTTTCTCATAAACAATAAAGGCAATCTGATTATGGTCGCCGTTAGTCAGGTAAACAATGCGTAGGTCTGCGCCTACTTTCACTGCCTGCTGAATTACGCCCGCACAACCAATTGCCTCATCATCCGGATGCGGAGCCAAAATCAGGATATGGTCTTCTTTTTTAATCGGCTCCGGATTCCTGATTGTGAAGGGTTCAAGGGCAGACTCCATTGCCCAGAGATGTCCTGGAGAAATTATGATAATGCAGAATAAAATAAAAATTATCCGTTTCATCATTGTGGGCAGTATTTTATCACATCGGACAGAGTCCTTCAATAAAACATTTGAAATCTGCCGAAAATCCAAATATAATGAACGTTATGGGTATGTCTGTCCAAGAACACTATAGCCGCATCCGGGGCATATTAATCTGGGTTCTGGTGCTGAATTGGCTGGTGGCAGTGGCTAAAATTTTCTTTGGTCTGTTGAGCCGCTGCGCGAGTATGACCGCGGATGGGTTCCATTCTTTATCTGATGGCGCTTCCAATATCATCGGCCTGATTGGAATAAGGTTCGCTGCTCAACCCAAAGATAGCGACCATCCTTACGGCCACAAAAAATATGAAACTTTCTTTTCTTTAGGCATTGCTGCGCTCTTATTTATCGTGGCTTTTAATCTTTTAAAAGAAGGCATAAGCCGAATTTATCACCCGGTTTTGCCGCAAATTGACCTCAAAAGTTTTCTGGTGATGCTCATCACGTTAGGCATTAATATTGCTGTAATGAAATACGAATATAATAAAGGAAGGTTATTGCAGAGCGATATCCTCGTTTCCGACTCACTGCATACCAAAGCGGACATCTTTACCTCATTATCAGTAATCATCGCCCTGATTGCCATAAAAATTGGTTATCCGGTCTTAGACCCGCTGGCGACGATGCTCATTGCCTTATTTATTGCTCATGCTGGTATTGAGATTATCAAAGAAAGTTCGCGCGTACTCTGTGATACCGCGGCAATTGTGGATACCAAAAAAATAGTCAATATCGTCCTGTCCATCGCAGGAGTAAAGACCTGCCATAAAATCAGAACCCGCGGCAGGCCAGATGATATCTATGTGGACTTACATGTGCAGGTAAACCCGGATATGCATGTGGATCGCGCCCACAAGATAAGTTACACTATTGAAGAAGAGATTAAGAAAGGAATCCCTGAAGTAACGGACGTGGTAGTCCACATTGAGCCAAAAGAGAAAATATCAGATGCCAGCCAGAATAAACCATAATCCAATACTTGAGGCTATCCCCATTACCCCGCCAAAATAAAAGGCGGCCGCAGGGCCAAAAAATTTCCAAAGCAATCCCGCCAATAAAGAAGCAGGAAACAAACCAATCCCCACTAATGTGGCATGTAATCCAATAGTGGTTGCCCGCAGATTAAACGGAGCAATATCTGTAATCAGGGCTTTCTCCACGCCTTCGGTAAAACCAATGTATAAGCCATAAATGGCAAAAAGAAACCAGAATGCATTTAGGGATTTGTTTACGGCAAAGCCTAAATAAACCAAGCCATAGAATAAATAACCCAAAACTAAAAGTTTTTTTCGGCCTATTTTATCTGAGGCCCAAGCCGCCGGATAACTTACCAAGGCATAAGTAATATTATAAACTAAATAAAAAAGAATTATCCTCGCCAGCGGACTGCCTAAGTTTTTTGCCCGCAATAATAAAAATTGATTAGAAGAATTCCCCAGGGTAAAGATAAAAGTAAAAACGAGAAATAGTTTTAATCTCTTATCAAGGGTGCGCCATTTAAACTGCAACTTTTGCTGCGGAATGTCTATTTCTTTCTTCTTCTCTCGGACGAAAAATAAAAATAATACCCCTAAGCATGCCGGGATAAGCGAAAAGAGAAATATGTTTTTGAAATCTCCTTGGTAGCGGGTAATTAAAATATAGGCCCAGAAAACGCCTAAAGATGCGCCTAAGGTATCCATCGCCCGGTGCAAGCCAAAGGCAGCACCTCTTTTGCCTGCCTTAGAACTCTCAGCGATGAGCGCATCCCGCGGCGCAGTGCGGATACCTTTACCGAAGCGGTCAACTACACGAGCCGCTAAAACATGAGCCCAACTGCTAGATATAAAAAGAAAAAATTTGCCGAGGGTGGAACTGGCGTATCCTAATATGGTAAATGGCTTCCTTTTCTTTATCTTATCGGAAAAATAGCCGGAAAATACCTTCACTAAACTCGCTAAACTTTCCGCGATACCCTCAATTATGCCCAAGATGGCTGGGCTTGCCCCCAGGCGGGTGATGAGATAGACCGGCAAAACAGGGTAAACCATTTCGCTGGAGATATCGGTTAAGAGACTGGTGATGCCAAGTATTATAATGTTAAACATAGTTCATCAGTAACTAGTAAATTAGTAACGAGTAACTAGTAATTTTAATATTAAAAAATAGATAACAAAAACAAGGCACAACAGAATAAAAATATCACCGTAGTAGCGGGTATAAAAACTTAAATCTCTTTCTGGAATTAAAATCTCCTGCGTCTTATAGCCATCAACAAATATATTTCTGCCAGATTCATCCTGGACCAAAGTAATAATTTTTCCTGTGGGTGCGATAAAACCTGAGACGCCAGTATTGGCAGCGCGGACTACAGGCACCCGATTTTCTACTGCCCGAAATACCGAGGCACAGAGGTGTTGGTAGGGTGAAGACGTCTTTTTAAACCAGGCATCGTTAGTGATGTTGATTAAAAAATCCGCACCTTTTTTTACAAATTCTCTTGATAATTCAGGAAATAAGTCTTCAAAACAAATTAATACAGAGAGTTGACTGGTGACCTGGTGACCTGGTGACCTGGTGACCTGTTTAAAAACAGTATATTCTCTGCCTGCTGTAAAGTCTCCGATGGGCACTACTGTTTCTAAAAAAGGAAGGGCTTTCCTTAAGGGAATATATTCTCCAAAAGGCACAAGGTGAAGTTTGTCATATTGATTTAAAACCTCACCTTCTGCTGAAACTAAAAGCGCGCGGTTAAAATAAG
>JACRHO010000136.1 GCA_016212045.1 Candidatus Omnitrophota bacterium
GTGGTTAATTTTACCTTAGGAAAACCTAAGTATGCCCAATATGAGCGCGAATTAAAAGAAATTTTAGCAAAATCCGAGCGATTAAGAGAAGAATTTTTAAACTTGGTGGATTTGGATGTTACGGCTTATAAAAGTAAGAACCTCAGGGATGCGTTGGATGTCCCTTTTATGGTAGCTCGTCTCTGTTTTGAAGGAATAAAGCTATGCACACCCCTCTTAAAAAAAGGAAATATTAATCTTATCAGTGACGTGGCGGTAGGAGCAATCTTATTGGAATCCGCATTTTCATCAGCATACTTTAACGTGGAGATAAACCTGAAGTCGCTGGCATACAAAAAATTAACTTCGGTAATAAGAAAAGAATTGCTGCAGAAAGAAAGAAAAATAAAAAAAATCAGATTAGAAACGGAGGAAAAAGTTGGCCAGATTATTAGAGGGTAAACCCATTGCCGAAAAAATAAAAGAAGAGTTAAGGCAGGCAATTATAAATTTAGAGCATAAGCCGGTTTTAGCCAGCATTATGGTCGGAGAGAATGCCGGGGCAGAGGCATATGTGAAATCTCAAAAAAAGACCGCAGAGGGTTTAGGGATAGTTTATCAATTCCATAAGCTCTCCGGCGATACTTCTGAAGGAGCATTAATTGATTTCATCCAGAAATTAAATACCGATAACTCCGTAAACGGCATTATTGTCCAGATGCCTTTACCTGCCAAGATAGATTATAAAAAAATCAGCCAGTTTATTCTGCCTACTAAAGACGTAGAAGGCCTGCATCCGGCTAATATAGGTAAGATAGTATTCGGTAAGGCCAGTATATTACCCTGTACCCCGGCAGCCGTAATGGAGCTTTTAAATAGTACTGGCGTGGATTTATATGGTAAAGAAATAGTGGTGGTCGGGCATAGTGAAATCGTGGGGAAACCACTTTCACTTTTATTGTTAGACAAATTTGCCACGGTTTGTGTCTGTCATATTGGCACTTCTAAAGCCGGAAAATTAGCAGAGCATGTAAAGACAGCAGAGGTTTTAATTGTGGCAGTAGGCAAAGCCGGGCTGATTAAAGGTGAATGGATTAAGGAGGGCGCGATTGTCATTGATGTGGGGATAAATCGCGTGGCAGATAAAATTGTCGGCGATGTGGAATTTGAGGCGGCAGAAAAACGCGCCTCCTATATTACGCCGGTTCCCGGCGGCGTGGGCCCTTTAACCGTCACGATGCTGATGCGCAACCTGATCGAAGCAGCGAAGTTACAATAATAAAAAATGACCTTTAAAGAAAAAATACAGACAGGTAAGTTCTTGGTGACCTCGGAGATTGGGCCGCCGAAAGGTATAGAGACGGCGCATCTTTTAGAAGACGCTGAGCTTATCCGCGGACGCGTGGATGCAATCAATGTTACTGACCTGCAGAGTTCAGTGATGCGCCTGGGTTCTCTAGCAGTCTGCAGTTTATTAAAACAAAAAGGATTTGAGCCGATATTTCAATTGACCTGCCGCGACCGCAACCGCCTAGCACTACAGTCAGACCTGCTTTCCGCTAGCGCTTTGGGGATTGAGAATGTCTTAATTCTTACCGGAGACCATCCTAATTTAGGCGACCATCCGGAGGCAAAGCCGGTATTTGATTTAGATTCAGTGCAGTTATTGCAGGTAGCGAGGACTTTAGAGTCAGGCCTGGATATGAAAGGGAATAAATTAGAAGGCGCCTTCCCTAAATTTTGCTTAGGTGCAGTAGTCAATCCCGGCGCAGACCCCATAGAGCCGCAGATTATTAAGATGGAGAAAAAAATTGAAGCAGGGGCTGAGTTTTTTCAGACCCAGGCAGTTTATGATATAAAGATTTTCCAGAATTTTTTATCCAAAACTAAGCATTTAAAGACGACGATATTAGCCGGTATTGTTTTATTAAAATCAGCCGGCATGGCCCGTTATATGAATAAAAATGTTGCCGGTGTCTTTGTGCCGGATAATCTGATAAAAGAAATGGAAGAGACAAAAGACAAGGCCATAAAGTCAATTGAGATTGCGGCAGGGCTGATAAAGGAATTAAAGCCGATGTGCCAAGGCATACATATTATGCCGATTGGCTGGGATAAAAAAGTCTCTTTGGTTTTGGATGCGGCCAGCTTATAGCTAACCAATTCCACCTCGTAGGTGGGGAGAGGTTGGGGGAGAAAAGAGATGTCAGAGGTTAAGCAGAAATCCATAGATTTAGCCACGCAGGAAGTTTTAAAAAAGGCGCAGGCCGAAAATATTAAAACCGCCTGGGATAGGGTAGAATTACAGGAGCCGCAGTGTGGCTTCGGCGAGCTCGGTTTATGCTGTACGGTTTGTAGTATGGGTCCCTGCAGGATTGATCCCTTCTCCGAGGGAGCAGTCGTTGGCGTCTGCGGCGCAAATGCTGATACCATTGTCGCCAGAAATTTAGCCCGGAAAATTGCCGTGGGCGCCTCGGCGCATTCTGACCATGGCAGAGACGTAGCCCATACACTATCTTTGGTATCCGAAGGCCATGCGCATGATTATGGTATTTTAGATATAGAGAAACTTAAAACCTTAGCCCAGGAATTCGGCATAGATATTAATAAGAGCAAAGAACAAATGGCTAAAGAACTCTCTAAAAAATTATTGGAAGAATTTGGTAAACAGGAAGGCGAACTCATATTTTCTAAACGTGCACCGAAAAAACGACAACAGATTTGGAAGAAATTAGGGATTACCCCTCGCGGGATAGATAGAGAGGTTGTGGAATTATTGCATACAACTACCATGGGCGTAGATAACGATTACAAAAA
>JACRHO010000135.1 GCA_016212045.1 Candidatus Omnitrophota bacterium
GCATTTAATAAGATGGCCTTAAGTATTGGCTTCAACAATATTTTTACCGGCCTGGCCACGGCCTTAATCCTCATTCTGGGACACAGTTTAAATATATTGCTGGGGCCGATGTCAGTTCTCGTGCACGGGGTAAGATTAAATGTGCTTGAATTCTGCAACCATCTTGATATAAAATGGAGCGGGTTTGGTTACCGGCCGTTAAAGAATTAATAAATGGCAATTTAAAAGGAGAGAGGAATGGAACAGGCAGTCTTAGCACAATTTAAGGACTTAGGGGTAGGCTCGGTTTTAGCCTTGTCTGCAGTGGGTTCGGGATTAGGGGCGGGGGTTGCGGCTATGGCAGCGATTGGCGCCTGGAAGAAGGCATTTGCCCAGAACAAAGCCGCCACTTTTATGCTTGTGGCTTTTGTGGGCGCACCTTTAACCCAGACTATTTATGGAATGATTCTGATGAACAAAATGGCTGAACTTGCTGCTACAAAAGGCATCTATTTATGGAGCGTGGGGGTCTTCTGCGGTATGGCTATGGGTATCTCGGCGTGGATGCAGGGAAAGGCAGCAGCTGTTGCCTGCGATGCCATGGGTGAAACCGGGAAGGGTTTCGGTAATTATATTGTGGTCTTAGGGATAATTGAGACGGTTGCACTCTTTGTGATGGCCTTCACTTTAGGGCTTTTAGGCAGATTTTAATTCTATAATAATTGGGCGGTTAGTTCAGTTGGTTAGAACGTCTGCTTTACACGCAGAAGGTCAGGGGTTCAAGTCCTCTACCGCCCACCAAAAAGTTTTAGAAATATGGTTATACTTGAAAAATCTAACAGAATAAAAAATATAGAAAATAAGTTTAATGCCTCCATAAAAGATTTACTTTATCAGATGCATTGGTCAGAGGATATGAAGCATAGGGATATAGCTTTAATGATGAATGCCCCTCGGCCGACGCTTACTAGATGGTTTCATTATTTTAGTCTGCCTACTCAGAGCTGCCGCAGATTTACCGACCAAAATCTTAGCAGTTGGCTTTATAAAACTGGTAAATTAAAAAAGAAGCCTCGGTACGAAGGCCCTGACAGAAGAATCCAAAGGACTAAGGGTGGACTAAATGTAGATTTTTTCAAAAGATGGTCGCCTGAGATGGCTTACGTCTTGGGGTATTTCGCTGCCGATGGATGTATGTTTATTAATCCGCGGGGCTCAAAATATGTTTCATTTACTTCTTGTGACCGCGAAATCTTACAGAAAGTCAGGCGGATGTTGGGTTCTAATCATAAGTTTGGCGTAAAAAAGAGGCATAATAGAAACTGGAAAGATGCGTTTACCTTACAGATTGGCTCTAAAGAGATGTATAAGGATTTAATTAAGAAAGGTTTTATGCCTAAAAAAGCATTTAGGTTTAAATTACCGCCCGTGCCTAAAAAATATATGAGACACTTTATTAGAGGTTATTTTGATGGCGATGGAAGCATCACCCGTGGATATTTTAAAAGACAAGATAGGAATAATAAAAAGACACCATATATTTTAACGTCTTTTGCTTCTGCAAATCTAAATTTTCTCAGAAAATTATCCGAAACCTTAGTAAGAAATATTAATATCGGGAAAGGATATCTCAATAAAAAAAGCGGCCATCTTTCATATTCTAAATTTGACAGTATCAAATTATTTAGGTATATGTATAAAGGGGTTTCAAAAGAGCAATATTTAGAAAGAAAATATAATAAATTTCAAAAAGCATTTAGGTTAATAGGGGCCGTGGCCTAGCCTAGTTCATGGCGTCTCCCTGTCACGGAGAAGATCGCGGGTGCGAATCCCGTCGGCCCCGCCAATCATTTTATTAATGGAATTCTTGGTAGGAGCTAAAACACATTGTTTTAGCTCCTTCGTCACTAACTGAGACAATGTGTTCCGGTACCTAGTCAAGAGTTGAAACAACGGGTTTTTAGCTCCCCCGCTAGTTAAATTATCCTCCCCAGTGTTTAAAAAAACGTTAATTTTCATCATAGTTTTATTTTTTACAAAAAACCTGTGTTTCGGCTTCTCCTTATTAGATAAAGAGAATTTCGCTTTATCCATGGATACTTATTTAAGAACGGATGTGGTGAGTTTTAAAAATGTGACGGATTTGGATAGCGCAAATAGCGATGATACCACTACTTATTTGGGTATAGATTATCACTTGGGCTTTAAAGTTGCCCCTAAAAATAATGGGCCAACATTTTATCTGATGTTAGAAAGAAATGGGCCTTCGGATTATAGTGCGCCTTTATTTGTGCAAAATACTCCGAAGACCTCAGGACGCGTTGTAGGCCCGATGACCTCCGGCGGCATTGTTGGCAAGTATCATAATGATAAACTCCTGCCCCAGGTTGAGGAGTTTTGGCTTGACACCCCTTTAGGGAATAACTCGGGATTCAAAATTGGCTTATACACTTATGAGGTAGGCAGCGGGATCAGCTTAAATGGAAGTTTTGAAAATTATGGATTTACTCTTTATCAAGAATGGCAGGATTTAATTTGGCGGCTCTATTATTGCCGTCCGGATATCGTCTATAAAAACCCGCTTGGCCCGAATATTGTGCAGGATAAAGAGCAGGGTTTTGAGTATAATCATAATGCCAGTAATTTTTTCGCTACAGATGTAAAATTTAATATAGACAAAATTTGTCTCAATCCTTATATCGGGGCATTAGCAGATTATACCTCCTCAGGCAAAAGAGACAATGTCTTTACTACGCCTATCAAACGGGATATTTTAGGCACTTTTGGTATCTCCCTAGACCTAAAAGAGGATAAATTATCCTCAACTATAGAATTAGCGCATAATTTTGGCAAGGCAAAGAGCGCTAACGCCGAGTATAAAGATGTATATCATACCGGTTATTTTGCATATTCAAAAATAGACTATAAAATAAAAGAATTTATCCCTTATTTTCAATTTTTACTTTGTTCAGGGAATAAGGTCAAGCCTGAGATGGCGCAAGACCAGGATTCAACCTTAACCAGCGGTAAGAACCGGGCATTTAGTTATACCTCGCCTTTAAATAAAAATTTGGGAGATTCTATCAGCGGCGGTGTCAATGCTGCTGCCAGGCCGGTTGTGGCAATGGGAAGCGGCTATGGTTTAAATTACGGGGTCCCGCGGCCGGGGACTTTTGCTTCTGCAGATTTTGATAATCTGCTTATACCCTCTCTGGGGTTTATCTGGGAATTGGCTAAAGAGGTGCCTTTCGGCTTAGATTTATATTATATAAGGTCCTTTACAAAACCTGTGGGAACACTTGATGGCCAAGGAAAATACCTATCGCCAGAATTAGGCTATGAAATAGATTTGTCTTTGGATTATAAATTTAATAAAAATGTCCTGATTAGTTTTTTAGGTGGATATTTTTTACCCGGAAAATATTATAAAGAAAAAAGAGACGATACATCCGCAAGTCTGCTTAGCCCTTTTCTGCGCGGCGACGGAGGAGCAGATTCTGCTTATCAACTTGAGTTCTCAGTAGAATTTCAGTTTTAGGAGGCATAAAATGGTTACTATTGATGATTTCAGAAGATTAGAATTCAAAGTGGCTAAAATACAAGAAGTCCAGGACCACCCCAATGCTGATAAGCTTTATATAATCATTATAGATTTAGGGGATAA
>JACRHO010000138.1 GCA_016212045.1 Candidatus Omnitrophota bacterium
ACTCCCTTGCCTAATAAGGCATTTAAATAGGCGGGTAATGTCGCCACCAAAGTTTTTCCTTCGCCAGTGGCCATCTCAGCAATCCTTCCTTCATGCAGCACCACCCCGCCGGCAATCTGCACATCAAAATGCCGCATCCCGATAGCGCGGCGGCTCGCCTCTCTGACTACGGCAAAGGCCTGAGGTAAGACTTCGGCAAATATTTTATTGCGGGCAATTTTTAATCTTTCCTTAATTTTTTCTTTTTCTTCAGGAATGGCCAGCGAAGATAATGCCTCTTCTATTTCCTGCAATTGCGAAGCAAATTCCTCGGATTTTTTCTGGATAATTTCTCTAAACTGCGCGGTCTTTTGTTTTAATTCTGCATCTGAAAGGGACTGTAATCTGGGCTCAAAAGAATTTACTTTATAGACAATCCCGGACAATTCCAGCATCTTATTTACAGACGGCGCAGGCATATCTGGATGTAAGACAATATTTACCTGAGGAAACCTGCGGCTAATCTGGTTTTGCTTATTAGCGAGATTGGCTTTTTTAATAAAACTTAACATTTTCTTTATAAAAGCAACCTTAGGCAACCTTAGGCAACTTTATGGAACATTATGTAACCTGCTTTTTAAATACGCCTCAATAAATTCATCAATGCCGCCGTCCATAACCTTATTTACATCGCCGGTTTCAAAATTAGTGCGGTGGTCTTTGACCATATTGTAGGGATGCATCACATAGGAGCGGATTTGGCTGCCCCATTCAATCTTCTTTTTCTCAAGCGCATATTGCTTCATCAATTGCTGCTCTTTTTTTTCTTTCTCTAATTCATAAAGCCGCGCCTTTAATATCTTCAAGGCAGTCTGTTTATTCTGGTATTGCGAGCGCTCGTTCTGGCACTGCACGACTACGCCGCTAGGTAGGTGGGTAATCCTGACTGCGGAATCAGTGGTATTTACACTCTGGCCGCCGGGGCCTGAAGAGCGATAAACGTCAATGCGCAGGTCTTTTTCTTCTATCTTGAAATTTAGATCTTCTTCTATCTCTGGGATGACATCTACCGAGGCAAAAGAGGTATGCCGGCGTTTATTGGCATCAAAAGGAGAGATGCGCACCAAGCGATGCACCCCGCGCTCGGCCTTGAGATACCCGTAGGCATAATCTCCGGAAATAAAAAGCGTGACATTTTTTATCCCTGCCTCTTCGCCATAGAGAATGTCAATGGTCTCAGGTGTGTAACCGCGCCTTTCGGCAAAGCGCGTATACATCCGCAAAAGCATCCCTACCCAGTCGCAGGACTCTGTCCCGCCGGCTCCAGCATTGATGCTTAAGATGGCATTGTGTCGGTCAAATTCTCCAGAGAAGAGGGTCTTAAATTCTAATCTCTCAACTTCCTGGAAAAGAATCTCGAGATCCCGGCTTAAATCTGCGCTTAATTCTCTGTCTTCTTCTTTTAATATCTCAGAGAGTTCTTTTACTTCTTGGAATTTCTTATAGGTATTTTCCCAGGACTCAACTGCGCTTTTCAAGGATTTTAACTCTTTTACTACCCGGCCTGAACCTAGAGAATCGTCCCAGAACCTCGCCTCAGACATCCGGACCGATAATTTCTCTATTTTTTTCTTTTTATTTTCTATGTCAAAGATAACCTCTTAAATTTTCCAAGCGCGTCTGTATGGTAGAAAGCTTTGACCTAATCTCCTCTAACATAACTGCCTCCTTCAATTCGCGCATATAACTTACGAGCACGATAGTGCGAGTAAGTTATATGCGCGAATTGAACCCTTGACAATTTTTGAGTTTGGGTTTGGATATGTTAGCCAGCCCCATTTCAAAAATTGTCAAGGGTCAAATTCAGCCAGCAAACTTATGTCGTCCGCCAAAGTTCTGTGGCGGACTCCATAAGTTTGGGCTTCATTTGACCTCCCCTAAGCCCTCTTTATTCCTTTTAAAGCCAAGGCAAAATCCTCTTTATTATCGGAAAAAACCAAGGCATCCTCTTCTTTAATCTTTCCTTCTTTGACCAATTTTACTAGCGACTGATTAAAAGTCTGCATGCCAAAGACCTGGCCTTCTTCAATAAATTTGGGTATCTCCCAGACCTTTCCTTCTCTAATCAAACGGGCAATGGTAGGGCTAAGCAGCATCGCCTCATAGGCCGGAATGCGTCCAGGGCCATCCTTTAGAGGAACCAGTCGCAAAGAGATCACGCCTTTTAATAAGGAAGATAACTGCGTACAGACCTCTTGATGCTGATGGGGAGGAAAGAAGTTGATAATCCTCTCTACGGTTTCGCTCGCGTTGATGGTATGTAAGGTGCTTAAAACCAATACGCCGGTTTCGGCGGCAGTTAAGGCCGCAGACATTGTTTCATAGTCGCGGATATTGCCAATTAATATCACATCCGGGCTCTGCAGATTAAAGGCGCGCAGTGCCGTAGGGTAAGAAGAAACATCTATGCCTACTTCTCTCTGGTTGATAATAGATTTTTTGTCTTCAAAGGTAAATTCAATGGGCTCTTCCACTGTTAAAATATGCTTTTGGGCATGATTATTTATGTATTCAATCATACTAGCCAGGGTCGTAGATTTGCCGCTTCCGGCGCTCCCGGTTAAAAGCACCAACCCTCTTGACTCCAAGGATAATTTACTTAAAGTCTCTGCCGGCAGGTTAAGCTCCTCAAAGGTCTGCGTAAATGAGCGGATATTTCTAATCACCAGGGCCGGCCAGTTGCGCTGCATAAAGATACTGACGCGGAAACGATGCTCCAGTTCTGGTATATAAACACTGAAGTCTACATCCAGGCTCTTCTGAAAATAACTCCTGAGTTCATTGGAAGTTAAGTCCTTGACCGCGGTATTGACTTCGTCTAAGCTCACTACCTTTTCATCCACCGGCACAACCTTGCCGTCAATGCGTAAATGAATCCTTGCCCCTGCCCGACAGAAAAGATCCGAGGCATCCTTCTCTACCATTAATTTTAAATAATCTTTTATCTGCATAAGCACCTCCACGTTTATTATACCACCGATTCCCTGATTTGTCTTTCCAGATTTAAGAGTAGGCTCTTGTTTTTCTTGCCCCGGGAATAACCGCCGAGTTTTCCGCTGGACTCAATCACCCGATGGCAAGGAATAATTAAAGGATAAGGATTACTTTTTAAAACCTGACCTACTGCGCGAGAGGCGTGAGGCCGACCGGCCTTTTTAGCCACCCATTTGTAACTACGTGTTTCGCCTAATGGGATACTTAAAACGGCTTTATAGACTTTTTTG
>JACRHO010000137.1 GCA_016212045.1 Candidatus Omnitrophota bacterium
GGAGCGCGCGTCATTACATTCTCCCCAAGAGATTATAAAAGCAAAAAAAGCCATCAAACAGGCCTTTGCGAATCAGATTGATCATGTCGGCTTTTCTCTGGTAGAATTATTATCGCCTTGTCCGACTTACTGGGGCCTTTCTTCTGTTGAGGCGATGGAGTGGATAAGGGATGTGATGGTAAAAGAATTTCCCGTCGGGAGAATAAAGTGACAGAGAAAATTATAATTGCCGGCGCAGGCGGGCAGGGGATTATGCTTTTGGGTAAGGTCTTGGCCCAGGCCGCAATGCAGGAGAATAAGTTTGTCACGTGGCTGCCTTCCTACGGGGCAGAGGTGCGCGGCGGCACTGCCCACTGCATGGTAGTTATTTCCAGCAACGAGATTGGCTCACCCTACATTGATAAGGCCGATTCCCTGATTATTATGAATGCGCCATCACTAGAAAGATTCCAGGCTCGGCTAAAAAATAAAGGGCTCTTGATTATAAACAGTTCATTAGCAAAGAGCCTGCCGCGGGGTGAGGCAGATTTGTTATCTTATCCCTTTACCGATATCGCCCTTGTTTTAGGCAATATCAGAATAGCCAATATGGTCGCCCTGGGTTGTTATATTGCCCAGAAGAAAATAGTGGATAAAAAAAATATTTTTCAAGCCATTGCGGATATTGCTCCGGTTGAAAAAAGAAATCTCATTGAAATTAATAGACAGGCAATATTAAAAGGCATGGAGTTAGTAAAGTGATGAGAGTTCGTTTTGCCCCCAGCCCCACCGGATATTTACATATTGGCGGAGCGCGCACCGCGCTCTTTAACTGGCTTTATGCCCGCGCCAAAGAAGGAGAATTTATTTTAAGGATAGAAGATACAGACAAAGCCCGTTCCCAAAAAGAATACCTGGATGAGATATTGGATAGCCTGCGGTGGCTGGGATTTAATTGGGATGAGATTTATTACCAGGGCCAGAGGTTTGCTATCTATAGGGAACAAGCAGAAAAATTGCTTCAAGCAGGTATGGCCTATTTAGAAAAATCAAAAATCAAAGAGCAAAAATCAAAAATGGAGGCGATTATCTTTAAAGTAGAGCCCCAAAAGATTAAGGTAAATGATTTAATCCGCGGCGAGATTGAGTTTGAGGCCGAAACTATCAAAGACCAGGTCCTGATTAAATCCGACGGCACACCCACCTATAACTTTGCCTGCGTCGTAGATGACGCCTTGCTGAATATAACACAGGTGATCAGAGGCGATGACCATTTATCTAATACCCCAAAACAAGTTCTTTTATATCAGGCCTTGGGTTTTAAGGTGCCTGAGTTTGCGCACCTGCCTTTAATTTTAGGAGCAGAGGGGGGAAGACTTTCTAAAAGGACAGGCGCCACGGCGATCAGCGATTATCGCCAGTCCGGATATCTGCCAGAGGCCCTGGTGAATTATCTTTTACTTTTGAGTTGGTCGCCAGGTGAGAACCGCGAAATTATTGATATTGATGAAGCAATTAAATTATTTGATATAAAAAATGTCAATAAAACTGCAGCCACCTTTAATTTAGATAAATTGAATTGGATCAATAACCAATACCTTAAAGTTACAGACCCCCAAAAATTAACCGATGAACTTATCCCTCGCTTGATGGAGAAAAAATATATCAAAAAAGATAGTATGGATAGAGATTATCTCGTTTCCTTGGTAAAATTATTTCAAGGACGATTATCTACTTTAAATGATTTTCTGGATTGGGCAGATTTCTTTTTCTTAGACGAGATAAATTTAGACCCCGTTGCGCAAAAGAAATATCTCTCTGAGGATTTATCTGAAGAATTTAAACTTTTTATCGCGCGTTTAGAGGCGCTGGATAAATTTGACACACTAACTATTGAACAGGCCTTTCGGGATCTGGTTAAGGAATTAAACATGGAATCCAAAAAATTAATTCACCCCATCCGGGTTGCCCTTACCGGCAAGACCATCGGCCCGGGGTTATTTGAGGTAATCTATTATTTAGGTAAAGAGAGGACAAAAGAAAGGTTAACGCGATGGGTAAGGAGGCAAAAGTGAAAAAATGCGCTATTTTTGTTTTATTTGCTTTGATTACATTAGTAAGCGGTTGCGGCACCCTTGCCGGGACTGCAGAAGGCTTCAAGTCCGATATTCAGACTGCGGGTAAGGCCACCAATCATTTCGTGAGGTTCATTAAAGCCACGGATAACTGGATAAAAGAAAACCTCTGGTAATTGCATGTTTAATTCCCTTAGTCTCCTATCAAAGATAAAAGAAAACTATTTATTATTTTTACTCCTCTGGATGGCGATGATCTTCGTCTTTTCCTATGCCTGGCTGCCGGGAGGTTTAGATTCAGACTCCTGCGGTTATGCGGTAGTAGCCAAGGAGGCCCTACGTAGTAATAAATGGCTGAAATTAGAGGATCCTACCCACGGAGCAGATTTTTATTATCATTTTCCTTTGGCTATCTGGGTGA
>JACRHO010000140.1 GCA_016212045.1 Candidatus Omnitrophota bacterium
ATCATATTTTCCCTCACTTATTTTACCTTGACAATAATCCATTTTCAAGTATACTTAATCCTCACGAGGAGTGGCTTAAATATGTTAAAAATATGCGCTATTTGCGGAAAGAAGCAGATGAGCGGTAGGGTAATTGTGCGAAAGGGTCTCGCCAAGAAAAAAGGCGGCACCGGCAAAAAAACCTGCCGCACGACCCTCAGGGTCTTCGCTGCCAACCTGCAGAAGATGCGTATCTTAATTAATGGCCATCCCCAAAGAGCCTATGTCTGCACCAAATGCCTCAAAAAAGGCCAGATTCGTCGCGCCTAATCTCATCTAAAAAATATATCCTTTACTTCTAAAAGCAGGCTGTTCTCTCCCTGCCAGTTATCTATGCGCGGGGTATAGACTAAATCTATTGCCTCTGCCTGGATGAGACTTTCCTTTAAACTCTCCATCCGAAAGGCAATTGCCTCGCAGGTAATGCTGCCGTCGGTAACCCAGAATTTCAGAGTGGATTTACTTAAAGTTTGCGGCTGGCCTTTTAGTTTGAGGTTACGCGTATAAAATAATGGCTCATGGTTTCCGCTGCCATAGGGCTCTAATCTCTGGAGTTCCCTGATTTCTGCTTCTACCCAATCCGCAAGCCCTACCTCCATATCTACATCCAGACTGGGAATCAGGTCTTCTAAAAGCAATTTCTCGTGGGCAAAGCGGTTGATGCTTTTTTTAAACTCCTCTATCTTATTTCTATTTATCACTATGCCTGCGGCGTGCGCATGCCCGCCAAAGGTCTCTAAAAATTCCCGGCAGGCTAAAAGCGCCTGAAATAAATGAAAATTCTTTATCGAGCGGCAAGAACCCTTGCACAGATGCGGCGAAACCGATATTGCAATCACCGGCCGGTAAAACCTATCGGCGAGTTTTGCGGCAACTATTCCTAAGACGCCCTGATGCCAGCCTTCCTGCCCAATCACAATTACCTTGTGTTCTTTAAAATTAACCTCTTTCTCAATTAAGGCGAGCGCCTCTTCTAAAATTTTATCCTCTATTTTCTGGCGCTGGCGGTTATGCGCCTCCACTACCTGGGCAAAATCTTTAGCCTGGCTTTCTGTTTTGCTCAGCAGGAGATCCAGAGAGATTTCTGCTGTATCCATCCGGCCGCTGGCATTAATCCGCGGGCCTAATATATAACTGACAAAGGTGGAATTTATTTCTCTATTTTTGAGGCCGCTCTCTTCTATGAGTGCCTTCAGGCCTAAGCGGCGAGCTAGGCAGAGTTGTTGGAGGCCGATTTTACTAATAATCCGGTTTTCTCCGGTGAGAGGAACAACATCGGCAATCGTGCCTAAAGAAACTAAATCCAGTTCTTCTGCCAGGGTTACGCCAGTAAGCGCCTGGCAGAGTTTATAAGCCACTCCTACCCCGGCTAAATCTCTATATTTATATTGCGCCTCTTTTATCTTGGGATTAATGATGGCCGAAGCGGCGGGAAGCTCGCAATTCAGCGGCTCATGGTGGTCGGTAATGATTACCTCTATATTATGCCGCCTTAATTCTTTTACTTGTGCGTGGCTATTTATGCCGCAGTCAACTGTGATAAGCAGTTTAATCTTTTTTTGTTTGGCTATCTGCAGGATATTTTTATTTAAACCATAACCCTCCTTAATCCGGTGCGGCAGATAATGCAGGGCATCTATGCCGATTTTAGCCAGGGTATTTTTCAACAGGGCAATAGCGGTGATGCCGTCCACATCATAATCGCCAAAAATCATCACCTTATCCTTATTTAACTTTGCCTTTTGAATCAGTTCTATGGCCCGAGGCATATCGCGGAACTGATAGGGGTCGTGCAGATGTTCTAATTTTACATTTAGGAATTTTTCTGCATCAGCTGCAGTCCTAATCCCGCGGTTAATTAATAACTGGGCAGTAATTTTGGATATTCCTAATTCCTTTGCGAAATCCTCCTGCAAGGTTAAATCCGGCCGGCTGATATTTAATATCTTATGATTACTGGACATCACATTTTCTCGGGTTTAGAGACGCCTAACAAATCCAGGCCTAAGGCCAAGATGACCCTAGTTGCCTCAATTAAGCCGATGCGCGCCCGGGTCAATCCATGATCCTGGCTTAATACGCGGTGTTTATCGTAGAATTTATGAAAGGATTCTGCCAATTCCTGCAGGTAAACCGTCAGCATATAGGGATCCTGTGTATTTAAGCAAATATTCATTATATAATGTAACTTTTGCTGCTTTTTCATGAGGTCCAGTTCTTCTTTTTCCTGGAGAAGTTTTAGGTTTAGCCGGATGAATTTAATTCTTGCCGGGCTATTGCGCAGGATGCTAGAGATTCGGGCATAGGCATACTGCACATAAAAAACCGGATTCTCCGGCGTGTGTTTTTTGGCTTGCGCCAAATCAAAATCTAAGTGGCTTGAGGTCCTGCGCATCAAAAAAAAGAAACGTGCGGCATCGCGACCTACTTCATCCAAAACCTCTCTTAAGGTGATGTATTGGCCGCGCCGGGTGGACATCTGCAAGGGCTTACCTTCCCTGAAGATAGTGGCTAACTGCACAATAATAATTGATAA
>JACRHO010000139.1 GCA_016212045.1 Candidatus Omnitrophota bacterium
AATGCAAAAGATTTAAAGCCTGAAGATTCTTTAATGCCGCTATACACAAAGTGTTATGATGGTGAGGACCGTAATTTGCAGGGCTACGAGATAATTTATCAGCCCTTGCAGGAGGGTTGGGAATTTGCGCATCATTTAGCGGATAAGTGGAATTTAGAGAATCAGATGTATGCAAAAAGTGCTGGCAGGATAAGGCACCACAGGGATTTTAATAAATTAAACAATAGTCCAGACAATATTCAGAGAATTCAGTGGGGCGAGCATTGGAAGTTGCACAAAGAATATGCGGCGGTGCGGCACAAAAGCGATTCCGAATATATTAAGAAGCTCGCTGCAGGCAGGAGGAAATTTTTGGATGCCCCCGAGAATCGCCAAAAGATGTCTGAACGCATGTCTGTGCGGAACCAAAAGAATTGGCAAGACCAAAAGTACAGAGAAAAGATGAGCGGGATTATCCGCAGCGCTTGGAAAAGGCCGGAATACAGGAACAGGATAACCGCGGCCTCCAAAGGAAACCTTAAAAAATTATGGAAACGAAAGGAATTTCAGGAATTATTAAGCAGATTAAAATCAGAGGAACTTAAGAAGAGATGGCAAGATAAAGATTACAGAAATTTTATTGCTGAAATTACTCGTCAGACTTCCTGGCGCGTATGGTCAGACCCGCAGCATCGTCGTTACATATCAAAATTAAATAAAGAGCGCTGGGAAGATGCCGCTTATCGCCAAAGAATGGTTGAGCAGTCAAAGAAATTATGGCAAGACCCAGAATACCGCGGCCGCTACTCTCTAGACCATTTTGAAAAAATGGCAAGAAAACTTTGGACGGATCCTTTAATAAGAGAGTTGCATAGAGAAAAAGCAAGAAAGCAATGGCAGAATAGAGACTTTCGTACAAAATTTATTAATGGGGTGATCAAGAGCAATAAGAGGCGTCTTACAGAATCCCCTCATCTGATGAAAACATTGGCTCAGATGGCAGCAAATTCTTTAAGAAAAAAATGGCAGGATCCGTTATATAAAGAAAGAGTAGCAAGGAGTAGGATTTTGGGATTTGTTAAGGATTTAATGGCCAAAGAAGAGGGTATCACGCCTGAACTATATGAGAAGATGCGCCAGCAAGGCCTGCCGCACTTAAAGACGGCCTTAAAATATTTTTCTAGTTTTGACGATATGGTCCTTCAGGCAAATAACAGGCTTAATCATAAAGTCAAGAGAGTTGAATTTATTAATCAGAGGGAAGATGTGTATGATTTAACTGTAGAGCCTTGGCACAATTTTGCTTTGGCCAACGGCGTCTTTGTCCATAACTCAATAGATGGCGATGCGCCGGCAGCGATGCGCTACACGGAATGTAGGTTAGCTGCAATCTCCGACGAGATGTTGGCGGATATTGACAAAGATACGGTGAACTTTGGCCCGAATTTTGATGCCTCTTTAAAAGAGCCGCTGCTTTTACCAGCAGCGCTGCCTAATCTTTTAGTCAATGGCTCAAGCGGCATTGCTGTGGGTATGGCGACAAATATTCCGTCGCATAACCTCAATGAAATTGCCGAGGCAATTATTTATCTTTTGGATAACCCTCAGGCAGAAATAAAAGACCTGATGCGCTATGTGAAAGGCCCGGATTTTCCCACCGGCGGCGTGATCTGCGGCAGGGGAGGGATTAAAGAAGCATACACTACTGGCAAGGGCAAACTTACAGTGCGTGCCCGGGCAACGGTTGAACATCAGAAAAACGGCAAGGATTTAATTGTAGTTAATGAAATTCCCTATCAAGTGCAGAAGTCAACGCTGATTGAAGCCATTGCTGCGCTGGTAGACGAAAAGAAGATTGAAGGCATTTCCGATATCCGCGACGAGTCGGATAAGGAAGGGATGCGCATTGTCGTAGAGTTAAAGCGTGATACTGAGCCCCAAATTATTTTAAATCAGCTTTTTAAGCATACCCAGTTAGAAACTACCTTTGGGATTATTACGCTGGCCCTGGTTGAGAATCGCCCGCGGGTTTTAAATTTGCGTCAGACCTTAGATTGTTATATTGACCACCGTAAGGTCGTTATCCGTCGGCGCACCCAGTTTGAATTGGACAAGGCCTTAAAGCGGGCGCATATTTTAGAGGGCTTAAAAATTGCCCTGAAATTTATTGACCGGATTATCAAGACGATTAAAACTTCTAAAAATACCGAGCAGGCCAAAGAGCGCTTGATGAAAGAGTTTGAGCTCTCTGAAATTCAGTCGCAGGCAATCTTGGAGATGCAACTGCAGCGTCTGACTGCCTTAGAGCGCGACAAGATTGATGCGGAATATATGGAGTTATTAAAAAAGATTGAATTGTGCCGCGCCATTCTTGCCTCAGAGAAAAAAATTGAAACTATTATTAAGGAAGAATTGGAGGCCTTAAAGAAAAAATATGGCGACAGCCGGCGCACTGATATTGTCGGGGAAGTAGAGGAGTTGGAAGTAGAGGATTTAATTGCCGAAGAAGACGTAGTAGTGACCATCAGCCACGCTGGTTATATCAAGCGCCTGCCAGTGAGCGCCTACCGCAAGCAAAAGCGCGGCGGAAAAGGGGCTACTGGCGCAGAGGTCAAAGAAGAGGATTTTATTGAGCATTTGTTTGTGGCTTCTACCAAGGATTATTTATTAATTTTTACTGATAAAGGCCAGGCGCATTGGCTAAAAGTCTATGAGATTCCTCAGGCCAGCCGGATTTCTAAGGGCAAGGCCATTGTGAATCTCTTGCAGATAGACCCTGGCGCAAAGATTAGTTCCACTATTCCGGTAAAGGAATTTTCTGCGGATAAATATTTAGTGATGGTGACCAAAAACGGCCAGATTAAAAAAACCAAATTAGATGCTTACAGTAATCCGCGCAAGGGCGGCATTATCGGCATTACTTTAGACAAAGATGATGAGCTGATCGGTGTAGAACTTACCGACGGAAAACAGGAGTTGCTGATTGGTACGCGCGAAGGAAAGGCGATCAGATTTTCCGAAAGCAAGGTCCGCGATATGGGCAGGACTGCCGGCGGGGTGCACGGGATTTCTCTCTCCAAGAAAGACTGGGTGATTGCCATGGTTTTACCCCAAAAAGACGCCACAGTTTTGACGGTCACCGAATCAGGTTTTGCCAAACGTACGCCAGTAGAAGATTACCGGCTGACCAGCCGCGGCGGCAAAGGCGTGATTAATATTAAAGTCACCAGCAAAAACGGCCCGGCAGTGAGTTTAAAGACCGTCAACGATAAAGACGAACTGATGGTGATTACCCAAAACGGGATGTTCCTGCGCTGCGCCATAAAAGATATTCGCTCCACTGGCCGCTCTGCGCAAGGCGTGCGCCTGATTAAATTACAAGATAAAGACCGCGTCTCCTGCGTTGCCCCAGTCATCGCCGAAGAAGAGGAATAAGACAGTCCCCATCGTCTAGCCTGGTCTAGGACAAGAGCTTTTCAAGCTCTCGACACCGGTTCAAATCCGGTTGGGGACGTTAAATTATAATTATGCGCTATAAAATCTTTTTGGGCTTAGCGCTTTTTTTAGGCATAGCAGTAATCATTCTCGCCCAGTTTTCCATTCCTACTCTGTTTGAGGCCGACGGATATCTGCATATCCGCATGGCCAAATTTATCCGGCAATACGGCCTGCATTACGATTTTCACTGGACGCGCTACTGCGTCTTTGCCCAGAGATTTGCGGATAAAGACCTGCTTTATCATATATTGTTGGTTCCATTTACTTTCTTTGCGGATATTTTTCTGGGGGCAAAACTGGCTGCCTGTGTGTTTGCGATATTTTTATATTTAGTTTTTTATTTTATTTTAAAACATTATGCCCAGAAAGATTTAATTCCACTTTTTCTCATCAGTATATTTTTATCCCCGGACTTTTTAGAGGCAATCAGCCGCACCCGGCCAATGGTTTTAGTGCTGGCTTTAACTTTGCTCTTTGTGCATTTTTTGATTGAGAAAAGATTGTTGTATCTATTTTGCGCGACGGTTGTTTATACCTTAACCCACGTATCCGCGCCTTATTTATTATTATTTGTCCTGATCGCAGAGTCAATCCGCTTTGCCAGTGAAAGAGAATTTTGCTGGCAGGCCTTGGCGGTTGTCGCATCAGGATTAGCCACCGGATTTTTGGTGCATCCTAATTTCCCTAACAATTTTTTGGTTTTTTATTTAAATGGGATTCTCGTGCCAATCTTTTCTCTGAAATGGGGCCTGGAACTGGGCGCAGAATTTTTTCCTACGGATACGCGGCAACTTGCCTTAGGTTATCCGCTAATCCTGATCGGATTAATTTTATTAGTAGCTGCAGGCACTAGCAGCGAAAACAAATTTAAAACTGCAACTAAAATTTGGTTAGGGATTACGGGATTTTTCTTTATCTTTTCTTTTTTCTCCCGGCGCTATCTTATCCATACCTATCCTTTAATGCTGGTGGCTCTGGCCGCGTACTTATCTGATTGGTGGCAGGGTTGCCCAAGATTATGGCTGGTCAGAGAAATTCCCGCCATAAAAGTTGGGTTGTGGGCGGCAATAATATTGATGTTAGCACTTTTAGGAGTGCATACCGGCAAAACTTTTCGCCAGGCTTCCTTGGCCGAGATGTATTACAACCGCCATTATGAACAAGTGGCAAAATTTATGGCCCAGCAGATTCCAGTCGGAGAAATGGTTTTTCATACCAACTGGTCGGATTCCCAATATTTTATCGGGCTCAACCCCCAGAACGATTACTTTGTAACCTTAGACCCCATTTATATGTATGCCTGGAATACCAGAATCTATAATCTTTATCGGGATATCGCCTTTGGTCGCAGTAGCGACCCCTATAATTTATTAAAAAAAGTTTTTCATGCCCATTACGGCTATGCCGGCAAGAATTATTTTTCTGGCTTGATTAACCAGATACGCGCGGATTCCCGTTTTGCAGTGATGGCCGAAGATAATCTGGGATTAGTGTTTAGGTTAAAATAAAACTATGTGTGGAATAATCGGTTATATAGGAGAAAAAGAGGCGCAACCCATCCTCTTAAATGGCTTGAAGCGGCTGGAATATCGTGGATATGATTCCTGCGGTATGGTCACTTTTTTAAGCCATAAAAACTCGCTTTCTGTGCGCAAACTCCCTGGCAAAGTTAAAGATTTAGAGGGATTACTAAAAAAGAGACCACTGTCTGGCAATCTCGGAGCTAGCCACTGTAGATGGGCAACACACGGAAGCCCAAATCAAATCAATGCCCATCCGCACCTGGACTGCAAAGATGAAATCGCCTTAGTGCATAATGGGATAATTGAGAATTATGAAGCTTTAAAGCAAGAGTTGATTAAAGAAGGTCATCGTTTCCGTAGCCAGACCGATACTGAAGTGATTGTGCATCTCATTGAAAAACTTTATCAAAATGTTCCCTTAGAAGAGGCAGTGCGCAAGTGCCTAAAGTTACTCAAGGGCTCTTATGCCATTGCCGTAATTTCTAAAAGAGAGCCAGGCAAACTTGTAGGCGCGCGCTCTGGCAGTCCTTTAATTATCGGTATCGGCAAAAATGAGAATTTTCTTGCCTCAGATGTGCCTGCAGTTTTAGAGTACACCAAAGAGGTGGTATTTTTAGATGAGGGGGAGGTAGCAGTTTTAAGCCAGGACAATTTTAAAATCACTGACTTGGAAGGGAGAGAAATTGCCAAAAAATCCACCCGGATTAACTGGGATATAGAGCAGGCCCAGAAACAGGGCTATAAACATTTTATGCTCAAGGAGATTAATGAGCAGCCTAAGGTTTTGGAAAATCTTTTAAATTTAAGAATACAAAAAGAAACTGGTAAGATTGTTTTTGCCGAGCAAAGGATTCCTGAAGAAAAACTCAAAAGCATAAAAAATATTTCCATTGTTGCCTGCGGCACTGCCTATCATGCCGGGTTAGTAGGGAAATATATTTTGGAATCTATCTGCGCTATCCCCACTCTCGTAGATGTCTCCAGCGAATTTAGATATCGCGATTTACTGATTAATTCAGATACGTTGGTGATTGCCATAAGTCAGTCCGGAGAAACTGCTGATACCTTGGCCGGAGTAAGAGAGGCAAAGAATCTCGGTGCACCTATCCTTTCCATCTGTAATGTCTTGGGTTCTACCTTAAGCCGCGAATCCGATGGTGTAATCTATACCCACGCCGGACCAGAGATTGGCGTGGCCTCCACCAAGGCATATACGGCGCAGCTGGCCGCGCTTTATTTATTTGCCCTGTATTTGGCAGGGATAAAAAATATTTTAACCCAAGAGAAGATAAACAAATATCTAGAAGACTTAAAGAAAATTCCCCGTTACCTTCAGGAGGTTTTGAAAAATCAGGAGGCTATTGCCAAGCTCAGCCGCCGGCATGCGCACTTCGGCTCATTTTTGTATCTGGGCAGAAATATCAATTTCCCTTCTGCCTTAGAAGGGGCGCTGAAATTGAAAGAAATCTCTTATATCCCAGCCGAGGGTTACGCTGCCGGCGAGATGAAGCACGGGCCAATTGCCCTGATTGATGAATACCGGGCAGTGGTTTGTATTGTGCCTCAGTCAAAGGTCTACGAAAAGATGATTTCTAATATCCAGGAGATTCGCTCCCGCCGGGGGAAGATCATTGCTATTGCTACCGAAGGCGACGCAGAGATTAAGAAACTCACGCGCGAAGTAGTCTATATACCGCAAGTAGATGAATTTTTCTCTCCCCTCGTAGTTGCGCTACCTTTGCAGTTGTTGGCATATCATATCGCTACTAAGCGCGGTTGCGACGTAGACCAGCCGCGCAATCTGGCCAAGTCAGTAACTGTGGAATAAATTCAAAAATCAAAATGCAAAAATCAAAATTACAATTTAAAATTAAAAATTTTTGGATTTTGGTTTGTCATTTTGATATTTGATTTTTGATATTTGCATTTAAGATGCTTTATATAGTCGCTACTCCCATCGGCAATCTCAAGGACATAACTCTTAGGGCAGTAGAAGTTCTTAAATCCGTTGACCTGATTGCCTGCGAGGACACCCGCCATACCAAAATTCTGCTTGACCATTACGGTATCAAAACCCCTACCACCAGTTTCTTTCAACATAACAGATTCGTAAAGGGAGAATATTTGCTTGGGCTCTTAAAGGAAGACAGGAATATCGCCTTAATTTCCGATGCCGGCACACCCGGCATCCTTGACCCTGGCTACAACCTGATTAATCTAGCGATTAAAAATAATGTTAGAATTACAGTAATCCCCGGCCCAACCGCCTTTATTAATGCCTTAGTATTATCCGGGAAGCCGGCGCATGAATTTATCTTTGCTGGATTTCTGCCCAACCGCTCCCAGGCGCGACAGAATAGACTGAAAAAATTAGCCCAAG
>JACRHO010000142.1 GCA_016212045.1 Candidatus Omnitrophota bacterium
GCCTAAGGTTACATAAGGTTACTATTTACGACGAGTATGACCCGGAACCTTCCATGTTTCATCTCGTTCCATTTTGTATAAAGACTCAAGATAGCGAGTGGACATATAACTTGCACTTTGAAATAATGCCGCTAATTTATTGAATTCTTCTTCAGAAATTAACTTATCGTCTCGACAATCTTCGCAATCACCGCTTAACTCCTCTAATGAACCTTGGCTTATCTTTATGCTATGAATAAATTCTCCTACGGTTCCTCTCTTATAGCCTTCTCTAATATTCTGCTTAGCACTTCTTGAGGCATCTCGCATTTGAGAAACTAATTTGGGATGAGTCTTTCTAAAACGCTCTGTAATTTTATATATGAATCTACGAATTTCGCATATGTCTTGATAGAATTTTAGATTTTCATACGCTGCCCGTCTTATTACGGTAACCTTATGTAACATTATGGAACCTCATGTAACCTTATGTAACCTTCTTTATTGGCTCACTGGCACATTTACCAAGAGCTCCCTTTCTTTATCTTCATCCTTAAACTTAAAACTTATCTTAATCGCCCGCGGCAGGCCGGTCTTGTTTTCATCCCAGGACTCAAGCCATGCTGCGCCATCGTGATAACTAAATTTACAGGCCGCCAGGTTTTCTAAAACTGTTTCAGTGGACTGACAAGTAGCCATATCATAATCTGACGGCTCTTCAAAAGAATGCTCTAAAGTAAATTTATCGGGATTATAGGCGTACTTAGATTCGGCGAGCGTTTCATCTTTGGCAAATACGATAAAAAATTCGTTACTCTCGCCTGCAAAACTAATCTTTCCGTACTGAGGCCGCACTAAAGAAGCAATCTCTTTGCTTAAATGTAAACCTGCCAAGCGCAACTTCTGTTCTTTGTCTAAAATTTGCTGCGAACTCCGCAGGGTGCGGAATAAACCGACTACCGAGACTAAAACCAAGCCCATCACCGCAGTAAATATAGCCACGGCAATCATTACCTCAACCATCGTAAAACCGGATTTTTTATCCACCTGCCTCTTTTCTACTCTTGGCAATTGCCAGGGCATCATAAACGCTTTTCTCCCAGGGCCTGATCTCTATCGCCTTAGTAAATTGCTCTATCGCCAAATCCAACTGGCCAGCCTCCAAATAAATCACTCCTAAATTAAAGCGCGACTCAAATAATCTGGGGTTAAACTGCAAGGCCAGGCGGTAATATTTGGTGGCTTCAGAGATGTTGCCGCTGCGATGATAGGTATTGGCTAAGTTGTGATATCCATCAGCGTAATTCGGCCATAATTCCACGGCCTGCTTAAATTCCTGCAGGGCGCCTGCGACATTACCTTCCTGAGAATAGATATCTCCCATATTATTGTGCGCCCGCGGGCTTTTAAAAGAAACTGCCAGCGTGGAGCGCCAGAACCTCTCTGGCGTCTTCCAGTCTTCATTTCTAATCACTGTGCGCACTAAATAAATACCCGCCAAAATGATTAACAGGCTTAAGGCGAGCTTTCTCTTTTTAAGATTAATCTTAGATGTACCGACGTATTTTTCATATAAGAAACAGACGAGCATACTTAAAGCCACAGAAGAAAAATAAACATATCTTTCCGCCACCAGCCAACTGATGCGCAGGGGGCTATAGGCAGGCACCAAGAATAAAACAAATAACCCTAAGGCAAAAAATAAGACCTTTGCCTTTTTGTAGATGAGAGGTAACGATAATATTACCAGCGAGATAATCATCAATTCTACTCTCAAGGCAAAAGAAGAGATTACCGCTGGCTCATGGTAGAGGGTAAGTTTTATCGGCCAAAGTATCAGGCCGCCATTAAAAAATAAGGAATAGGTCATATTGTAAACGGGATTGCTTAAATTACCTTTGTCTCCGGCTTCTATTGCGAGGTTGGTGATGCGGCCAGCAATTTGGCTCTTGGCTAAAACTAATCTGATGATAATCACCGCCAAGAAAGGCAGCCAATACTTCCAATTTTTGCGCCACTCACCGAAGGTAAGGTCGGAAAAAATCAAAAAGAAAGGAATAAGAAAACAAAATGAGAGGAAATTCAGGCTGATTACAGAATAGGAAAAAAGTAAAATGCTTAAAGCATAACGCCAGTTAATCTTTTTCTCCGAGCGCATCGCCCGGTTATATAAAAGATAGACCGCCAATACATACAGGGCGATAATTAAATAGATTTTTCCCGAGATCCAGGTTACCGCCTCGGTATGTATGGGATGCACGGCAAATAACCCGGCGCCGAGGAAACTGGTTTCGGGTTTAAAAAATAAAACCAGGAAAAAGAAAATGAGGATTGTGTTTAGCGTATGGATGATGACGCTCGCCAGATGATATGGAA
>JACRHO010000015.1 GCA_016212045.1 Candidatus Omnitrophota bacterium
GCCCAAAGCTGATGGCCGCAGTCTGTCCTGCCATTAATATGGTTTTCCACCAGTTCCCTGATTACTGCGTTATTAAAATATCCTCTGGCCAATGACTGCTCAGCTAAAAGATTGGCCTTAAGATAATCTTTCATCTGGCCCCTGAACCAATCGCTTACGGGCATACCAAAGCCCATTTTTTTCCGTTGAATGTTTTCCTTAGGCAGAATATCCTTGACTGCTTTCTTTAAAATATATTTTCCCAATCTTCCCCTTAACTTATATTCTGAAGGTAAAGAAGCTGCAAATTCCATAACTTTATAGTCAAGAAAAGGAGAACGTAATTCTAGCGAGTTAGCCATACTGGCGATATCTGCTTTTACCAATAAGTCATTCGGCAGGTAAGTCGAGGTATCTAGGTATAAAAGTTTATCCACTAAATTAAGTCCGTCTTTACCTTGAAGGTAGGGCTTAACTTCTTTAAACAAATCAGTGTGAGAGGCCTTTTTAAATTCCATGCTCATTAACCTGTCTTTATCACGGCTAGTAAAAAACCCCACCCAATAAATATATCTTTCCACCAGGGCTAAGTCAGTAACAGAGAAAAACCTTCTCAATCTTTTGATAGTATCCCGCGGATCATTTCTGGCTGGCAATAAATCTACGGTGGAATTTATAAACTTTCTTATCTGCCAAGGAACCTGCTGATATTTTTCAGAAAGTATCGCTGCCGCATACCTTTCATAACCGGCTAGTGCCTCATCTCCTCCGTCTCCATTTAAGGCCACGCTGACATATTTATGGGTAATTTTAGATACATAATATGTAGGAATACACGAGGAATCTGCGAAAGGCTCGCCATAATGACGGATTAATTCTGGCAGGATCTCTAGTGTATTGGGCTTTACTATAAATTCATTATGCCTGGTATGAAAGTAACTGGCTATTTTTCGGGCATAGAATAATTCATTATATCTAGATTCATTAAATCCAATGCTAAATGTATCTACCCTCTTATCGAGAACCTTAGACATTATCGCTACGACCGTGCTTGAATCTAAACCGCCGCTTAAGAATGCACCCAGGGACACATCACTATAGAGCCTGGACTTAACTGCTTCTTCTAATAATCTCAAAAGTTCGCTTGCTGCCTCTTCTTCGGAAATATTGAGCTTTTTGCTATAATCTAGTTGCCAATAGCGGCTCATAGATAGGATATTATCTTTCAAAACTAACGTATGTGCAGGCAAAAGCTTAAAAACGTTTTGATAGATAGTTATGGGGGCGGGGATATAGCCAAAACTAAGATAATAGTTGATGGCATCCTTGCTGATATTCTTCTCAATCAGGCCACTGGACAAAAGCGCAGAAAATTCTGAGGCAAAACAAAAACGCCCTTCTTGATGCGCATAGAGTAAGGGTTTTTTGCCGAGGCGGTCTCTGGCCAAGAGAAGGCTTCTGTTGTGTTCATCCCAGATGGCTAAGGCGAACATCCCGGATAAAAACTTTACGCAATCCCTGCCATATTCCTCATAAAGATGAATGGCTACTTCGGTATCGGTATGGGATTTAAAACGGTGGCCTCTTCTTTCTAATTCCTGCCTTAACTCTCTATAGTTATAAATTTCTCCATTGAAGATTAGCCATATTGTCCCATCTTCATTGGACATGGGCTGGCGACCAGCCGCAGAAAGATCTATAATACTAAGCCTCCTATGCCCCAGGCCCACCGTAGGATTCAATCTTTTCAGATAAAGGCCCTGATCGTCTGGGCCACGATGCCGCATTTGCTGGCACATCCGGGTCAAGATATTCTCATCTATTATGCTATCTGAGTTATAATCTATAATCCCGCATATTCCGCACATATCAGCTAGTACTTAATCCTCCGTCTACAATCAGGTTCTGCCCGGTAACATATTCCGAAGCGCCGGATACAAGATATACCACCAGGCCCGAGATATCCTCAGGCCTAGCCATTCTTTTAATCAGGGTCTTATGAACATATTTTTTGACAAAACTCTCCGGTTGTTTGGCGTATATCCCCCCGGGCGATATGCAATTTATCCTGATACCGTATTTCCCATAATAAGAAGCTAAATATTTAGTGAAATTTACTATTCCGGCTTTGATAATGGCATAGGCAGCAGGCATGGTCATCTTGGTATTTTCGTAAATAGAGAAATCCGGAGCTAACACCCCATAAATAGAGCCGAAATTAATAATTGAACCTTGCCTCTTTCTTTTCATATATTCAGCAGCTTTTTGGGAAGAAATAAAATAGCCCTTAAGGTGCATATCAATATTCTTTTCCCACGAAGACCAGTTGATATTTTCAAATTTTTCTCCCCAATTTCTAGTTTTAGGATAGGCGCTATTAATCCAGGCATCTATACGGCCATATTTTTTATCTAGAAAATTTATTAAATCGGAAACGCTCTTGCCATCTGTAATATCGGTATAGCGAAAAATTACATCTAAATTTAAGCCTGCTAGCCCCTCTGCTATATTCTTACCTGTCTTCCTATCGATATCGGCAAGGATTACCGATGCCTTAAATTCTGCTAAACTCCTCACTAGCTCCCTTGCGATAACGCCGCAGCCGCCGGTAACTACAGCTACCTTTCCCTTGAGATTAAAAATATTATCGTATTTCATCTTTCCATATTCCTTTCTGCATCAATAATTCTATAAATTTAAAATCTATCTCGCTGTCTATGTCGTAGCGCGAGATATCATTCATAATATAAACGGCTGAGCGATGAGAAAAGGGTAAAGAATTCTTTTTATGAAGCAGAAAGTTTCTAGAATAAAAGTAAATAGATGAATTCATGCTATATACCGGGGGAGCATCCTGCCTTCTGGCAATCTTGGCGGATAATTTTTTGCATAATTTGACAAAGCCGTCTTTTTTTTGCTCAACCATATTAAAATAGGGGTTTTTGTGTGCCTTGACTACGCTAAAAAGCGTCATTGGTTTCTTTTTTGCAAATATCTCAAGGCACGTATCTAAATCCTTTATCGTTCTCAACGGCGCGCTCACATCTAAATCCACAACAATATCGTATCTTTCTTTAAATAACTTTTCACTCTGGATAAGAGCATGCCTGACGCTAAAAAGTTTAGGACTGGTATGGCTGGCCAATATTTTGGGCCTGATGAAAGGAATCTCTGCCCCATATCTTTTGGCTATCTCGGCTATACGCTGGGAATCAGTAGAGACGACTACATGCCTAGCCCTGCCCCATTTAAGCGCTTGCTGGATGGTATAAGCAATCAGGGGCCTATTTAATAGAAGCCGGATATTTTTATTCTTAACCCCCTGAGAGCCTCCCCGAGCGCAAATAGTGCATAATATATTGTATTTCGAAGGCATATTAGACTCCTAATACCTTTAGCACCTTTAATCCCTGTTCAACCGGACAAAGTATATGTTTATTCTTTTTATCAATATCCAGGAATGCCTTCAACATCTTCTTGTAACTTTCATTTATTCCTGGATGAGTTAAAACTTTTTTCCCGTTAATTTTCAATACCCCGGCAACAAAATCATAATAGAGAGATTTTCCATTATCACAGATTATCTTTAGATATCTTTCCTTGGGTTGCCTGATATAATCCAAAGTAATGTCTACGATGAATTTTTGATAATCTAAAAACAATTTAAAAATATCCGGCGAATTAATCTTTAAATCGCTTATTTTGGCTCTGTGTATAATTTTGTTCTTAAATCCAGCTCCAAAAAGCCATAAGACATAATCTATCTCATGGGAAAGGTCTAAATCTACACCACCGCCCTGCTCTCGGTAAGCGCTATAGGAAAGGCCTAAATCTTGATCCGGCCGCCATCTTTTAAGATTCTGGCCGGCAACTACTTCTACGATTTTGATTCTCTTGCGGTATGTTGCGATAAATTTTTTAATCTTCTCAAAAACAGGGATAAATCTTAAATTATAACCCATAAAGGCCTCTAATTTATGCGCTCTTATAATATCTATTATCTTCTTGCCTCTTGGAGATGAGCGTTCCAGCGGCTTCTCAATAAGGATTCTTTTTAAACCTTTCAGCGAACTAACACATTTCTTGACATCGCCTGAATGCCTTGTGGTCGTAGAACTTATCAGGCAATATTGGATATCTGCGGCATCCCGGGCATTAAGATGGCTTAAGAATCGGGCTTTTAATTTATCCGGGTGGCTAGTCAATATATACGGCTTTATCCCTAAGGCGATTAAGTTTTTGGCGTGACGTTTCCCAATTGAACCATATCCTATAATTAAAACCTTCTTTTCCATAAGTTAACCTGGATCTAAAACCACCTTAACTACTTTTTAGTCAGTTTGCGGATAACTTTTACCGGCACTCCGTAAGCCAATACATTATCCGGTATATTTTTATTTACGAAACTGAAGGCCCCTAAAACCGAGTTCTGGCCTATTTTTACTCCGGGCATTATGATGCTATGCGCACCAACACAGGCATTCTTTTTGATGATGACTTTGCCTTTTTTATTATCAATGGTAGAAAGCGAATATACTGAGCAATGCGAGCCAACCTGAACATTATCTTCAATGACTACGCCATGCTTGGCATTGATATAAGAGAATGCGCCTATGTCTACATATTTGCCTAATTTTAAATTCTGGTGATGTTGACATACCCATTTCCATTTGGTCATTCCGTTTTTATCAAATTTTGGCTTTTTCCAGTTCTTAAATCGGTTTTCCATTTTAGTAAGTTAGTTGTTTGTATAAAAGTTTCTGGTTTATTTTTATCTTGCTTAATATGTTGGCTATCCTTTCGCCTGCCCTGCCATCACCGTAAGGACTGCGACAATATCTAATTTTTCTTTTAAATTTTTGGTCATAGATACATCTTTTTATGGCCGCGGCTATGTCTCTACGGTCATAATCTACATCAATAATATTGTCTGCCCTTTCCCTGCCGCGCTGCCGTGTGCCGATATTTACCACCGGTAATTTAAAAGAAGGGGCTTCGATAATGCCCGAACTTGAATTCCCTATCAAGACATCTACGCTGCCCAGAAGGCTGAGATAATCTTGATAAAGAATGCTTTTATATGTTTTTATAAAGGGGCGTTTCTGATATCTTTTAATAGTTTCTATAATCTTTCTGCCCCCGGGATCTGCGTTAGGATAAACTACTATACTTTGGAACTCAAGTTTTTTTACCGCTTCCAAGGTTTCTGTCATCTGTTTCTGCGCCATATCTATCTCGGCGGTAACCGGATGCTGAATAACCAGGATAACTGGCCGCGATAAGTCGAGTCCATACTTTTTAGCGATCTTATCTTTAGGGTATCTTTTTCCTTTAAGAATATAATCTAATCCGGGAGCGCCTACTACCTGCACTCTCCAGGGCTCTTCTCCCATTCTTATTATCCGTTCTGCGGATTTCTTTGTAGCTGCCAAGTGCAGATTAGATAATTTAGTTATTGCGTGGCGCGTCACTTCATCAACCGTAAAACTTATATCACCACCATGTATGTGAACCAACGGTAAAGTCAGGTAAGCCCCTACAATAGCCGCCCCCAACATCTCGGCCTTATCACCGAGGAGCAAAATTATATCGGGCTTTACGGTTCTTATGAGTTTTGTAAACCCTATTACAAATTCGCCTATAAAATTAGCCATTGATTCTTTATTGTCTTTCCTGTAACTGGCTCTTAATTTATAAATTTTGAATTTATCTTTTATTATCTGGTCTATAGTCATTCCAAATTCAGACATTAAATGCATTCCTGTGACAACTATCTCTATCCGTAGCTTTGGATGGTTTCGTATCCTCAGTAATGTTTCCCGCATCAGGCCATAGTCGGCCCTTGTTCCGGATATGTATAAAATTTTTCTCATCTTAAGTCTTCAAATTTAATCAATGCGTCTTCTGGAATTTGTTTTTTTGTGATTTTTCCTATGACTCTATTTAAATATTTTGGCTGGATGCCTATCCCAGGCCTCTTTATATCCAGCATCTCCTCTGATATCCTTATACGTGGGGGTATGCCTGTCTTGGCTACAATACTCCTTCTTACCAACTTTTTAATTTTTTCTTCGTTGGGTGTGAGTTTTTTAATACCGCTACCTAAAGCTGCTTCTGTCTGCCTGACTGCTAAAACTAACTCTTTGAATTGCGCTGGTTCCAAAGAAACTCTGTGGTCGGGACCGCAAAGTTTTCTATCTAAAGTAAAATGTTTCTCTATCATCTTCGCCCCCAGCGCTACTGCAGCAATGCTGACAGTAATTCCCAAGGTATGGTCTGAAAATCCTACTGGTAATTTAAACCTATCTTTCAAGGTTAAGATTACTTTTAAATTTATATCTTCGGGTTGAGCAGGATAATCTGTGACGCAATGAAGTAAGGCAATATCCCTAGTTCCCTTATGTTTAATTAAATCTATTGCGGCCTTTATTTCTTTTAAATCCGACATGCCTGTAGACAGAATAATCGGCCTTCTCTTTTGGGCTATATATTCAATTAAAGGCATATTCGTTATCTCTCCGGAAGCTAACTTAAAAGCAGCTATCCCTATATCATCCAATAAGTCCACGCTTTCTTTATCAAAAGGACTGGACAAGAAAAGTATCTTTCTCTTCTTGGCATGGACTGCTAATTTTCTAAAATCGCTATCTTTCAATTCAAGCCTCTGTATCATCTGATAGTGCGATTCTTTTGCGCCGGCGTTTGCTATCTGATACGTTGCTTTTTTTGCGTGCTTAGTAACAATATTGTCGGCCTTGAAGCTTTGGAATTTTACGGCATCCGCACCCACATCGTAAGCTGCGTCTATCATTTGCCTAGCAAGGTTAAAACTTCCATTGTGGTTAACGCCTGCTTCTGCAATGATAAAAACTTTTTTTAATTTTTTGAATCTTAGCATAAACGCCTTTTTTTATACCAATCTTTATAATGTAACCTGTAATCTTTTTTCTCTTTTACTCTTTGCCACCACACGGTATTTCGCAGGTACCATTTTATAGTTAATTCTAACCCTTGGAGAAAATTATATTTTGGCTGCCAGCCAAGGTCCTTAATCTTAGCACAATCCAAGGCGTATCTTAAGTCGTGTCCGGGCCGGTCTAAGACATACCTGATTAATGTAGTGGGCTTGCGCATTAATTTTAGGATAATAGTGGCTAAATCTTTATTTCGTTTCTCGAATCCGGATGCGATATTATAAATCTCTCCACTTTTACCTTTATGCATCACTAAATCTATTGCCCGGCAGTTATCCTCTACAAAAATCCAATCCCTGACATTTAGCCCCCTGCCATAGAGGGGCAAAGGTTTATTTTGCAAGACATTAGTAATAAATAAAGGAACGACTTTTTCCGGATACTGGTATGGACCGAAGTTATTAGAGGAACGGGTTATAATTACTGGCAGGTTATAGGTCTTAAAATAAGAAATGGCTAACAAATCTGCTGCGGCTTTACTTGCTGAATAAGGATTTGACGGATTGAGTAAGTCGGACTCTTTAGAGCTGCCTTTTAGCCGACTTCCGTAAACTTCATCGGTTGAAATCTGAATAACTCTTTTTAACTTATATTTTAATGCCGTTTCTAATAATTGATTTACTCCGTATACATTAGTCTTTAAAAAATCTTTGGAAGACAAAATAGACCTGTCTACGTGGGTCTGGGCAGCAAAATTTATAACTATATCGCAAGGGGCCATTACTTTCTCTAAAAGGCCGCTATCACAAATATCGCCTTTGATAAATTCATAATTCGGATTCTTTTCTAAATCTTTTAGATTATCTAAATTTCCAGCATAGGTAAGTTTATCTAAATTGATAATCCTATATTGAGAGTATTCCTCTAATAAGTGACGAATAAAATTTGACCCGATAAATCCGGCGCCACCCGTGATTAATATTTTAAGTATTCTTTTATGCATTCCTCTAAAACCTCTTTTATATCCCGCACCTTAAAGCCGGACTGCTCAAGCTTTGCCGTGGATAGAACTAAATTAGTTCTGACTAAGTTTATTTTTCTATAATCTATTATCTTGTATTCAAAACTAGGGACGTATTTTTTGTAAGCCTTCATTAGATCCGGATAACTCAAGCCCGATTTATTTGCTACGTTATAAATCCCCCTAGCATCAATTTCTATCAAATGCCTTAAGGCCTTGATAAAGTCTGGAATATAAGTAACGGAATTTGGAACATCAATAATCTTTTTATAGTTAATCAGTTTAGTAAGGATATTTTTGGGATGGGGCCGGTTATCTAAGGGCACACGGACTCTAATAATCAGGATCGGATATTTACTGGACAGGATGCCCAGTGCCTCATCCGAATAAATTTTCGTGCGACTATAAAAGAGTTCAAAAAAATCCGGCGCCTTCTCCTCATCTATCGGTTTATCTTGGGAGTAATCGTAATGATATATACAGCCGCTACTGATATGAATAAGCTTAATATTATTGCGCAGCGCGGCTTCCGCTAAAATAATAGGCACGAACGTATTGGCGGCGAGAGTCTTATCCTTTTCCAGCTCGCAGTCATCAACATTTCTTCCGGTATGGCCTATGGCGTTTATAATGATATCGGGTTTAAAATCCTGAACCGTAGTTTGTGCGTCAGATAAGGAGTAAATCTTTCGATCGCAAATTTCGCAGCCCAATTCTTCCTCTAATCTCGAACCTATAAAACCTTTTCCTAAGATAATAATTTTATTTTTCATCTCTTGCTATCTTCCTTAAATATTCGCCGTAATCCGTATTTATGGAATCAGCTAGTCTATGTAACTGTTTAGAATTAATATAACCCATCCGATAAGCAACTTCTTCGACACAACCAATCTTTAAGCCTTGCCTTTCTTCTACTGTTTTTATAAATAATGAGGCGTCAATTAAGGAATCATACGTCCCGGTATCTAACCAGGCATATCCACGGCCTAAAAGCTTAACCTTTAGCTCTCCTTTTTTAAGGTATACATTATTGATATCGGTAATTTCAAATTCTCCCCTTCGGGAAGGCTTTAAGTTCTTGGCGATCTCAATCACTGCGTTATCATAAAAATACAGCCCGCATATAGCATAATTCGATTTGGGCTTCTTGGGTTTCTCTTCAATAGACACAACGCTTCCATTATCATTAAACTCTATAACGCCATACCTCTCGGGGTCTTTCACATAGTAACCAAAAATAATCGCTCCCTCCCTCAAAGAAGAAACTTCTCTTAAGAGTTCGGTTAAGTCATGGCCATAAAATATATTGTCTCCTAAAATTAAGCCTACGGTATCCTTTCCGATAAATTTCTTGCCTATTATAAATGATTCGGCAATCCCCCCTGGCTTCTCCTGTATAGCATAGTTCAACCTTATCCCAAAATCCCTACCATCACCAAATAAATCTTTGAACCTTGAGATGTCCTTGGGAGTAGAAATTA
>JACRHO010000141.1 GCA_016212045.1 Candidatus Omnitrophota bacterium
AAGGAATAAGAGTCGTTTTCCGGAAGATTTTATGTTTCAACTTACGAAAGAAGAATTTATAAGTTTGAGGTCACAATTTGTGACCTCAAGTCGTGGCGGCAGAAGATATCTGCCATACGCCTTTACCGAACAGGGGGTGGCTATGCTTTCAAGTGTTCTTAATAGCAACAGGGCAATATTAGTTAATATTCACATTATGCGTGCATTTGTAAACCTACGAAGGTTTGGCTTAACTTATGTGGGATTGAAACGCAAGATTGAGGCAATGGAGAAAAAATACGATATCAAGTTTAAAATAGTCTTCGATGTTCTTAGGAGGCTTTTAGAACCACCCCCGACAAAAGAAAAGAAAATAATCGGCTTCGGCGCGCATCATAATTCCCAAAAAGATTAAATTTTAGGCAAGAGAGGTAAATGCCGAGGGAGGGAGTTGAACCCTCATGAGGTTACCCTCAACGGTTTTTGAGACCGCCGCGTAAGCCATTCCGCCACCTCGGCAATAATTAGTTGACGCCAGTTATTTTATATTCTAAAATACCACAGGTCAATAGATTTCGTAACTAGTAAACTAGTAACTCGTAACTAGTAATTTTTCTTACTTGCTTATCCAAAGAGGATATGAATTTTTGTATTAATTACGAGTTACCAGTTACGAGCGTACGAGTTACTAAATTAATGGGGCTGTAGCTCAGAGGGAGAGCATTTGCATGGCATGCAAAGGGCCGAGGGTTCAAATCCCTCCAGCTCCACCAAAAAAGGACGGAGGTAATCCGTCCTTTTATTATTCAATTGACGCTAAATTATAAGTAGAGTATAATTTAACCGCTATGCTTTTAGGGATGCAGGTTTCTACGGCTGGGAAAATTTATGAGGCAGTTAAGCGGGCCAAGGATTTGGGTTGTAACACCATGCAGATTTTTTCGCGCAATCCCCAACAGTGGCGGGCTAATTCTTTAGATTCCGAAGATATCAGGAAATTTCAGCTCCTGCAGAAAAAGTTTAAGATAAAGCCCATTTTTATCCATATTCCTTATCTGATTAATCTTGCCTCGCCGAATCCGAGATTGTATGAGGCATCTATTGAGGCCTATATTGAAGATATCTTAGAAGTAGGGGCCTTAAGGGCAGATTATATCGTCACGCATATGGGCAGCCATAAAGAGACCTCAGAAGAAGAAGGCTTAAACCGATTGATTTTAGCCCTGCATACCATTCTTAAAAAAACCAAAGATAGCCGCGTAGGTATATTATTAGAAAATACTGCTGGCTCAGGGTCGTGGCTGGGCTATAGATTTTGGCACCAGCGAGAAGTTATTAGTGCCTTAGGCGATAATCCGCGTTTAGGCCTTTGTTTTGATACTGCCCATGCCTACCTGGCAGGATATAATATTGCCACTAAAGACGGCCTTGAGGATACCCTGGATGAAATAGATAGATTGGTAGGGATAAATCGGATTAAACTTATTCATTTAAACGATGCTTTAGGGAAGCTAGATTCGCGGCACGACCGACACGAGCATATTGGTAAAGGAAGTATTGGCTTGGAAGGGATGAAAAGGATTATTAACCATCCTAGATTAAGAAAGTTGCCGTTTATTTTAGAGACACCCAAGAAAAGTGAAGATGATGATAAAAGAAATCTGGCCACAGTAAGAAGATTAAGAGTGGCAAGTTAAAAAAGGAGAATTCTGTATGGCGTATAAGTTATTATTAGTAGACGATGATAAAGATGTGGTAGAGGCGCTTAAGTCGCGGCTGGCGCGCGAAGGATACATTGTCAGTATTGCCTCCGACGGAGAAGAGGCCTTGGTTAAGGTCAAAGAGGCTGACCCCGATGTGGTTATTTTAGACCTACTTATGCCAAAGATGAATGGCTTTGAGGTATTAAAAGAAATCCGGCAACGTTTTAAAGACAAATGGCGGCCGGTGATTATTGTCAGCGCAAAGACCGAATTAGAATCAGTGAAAGAGTGTTACGGCCTTGAGGCCGACCATTATTTAACTAAACCCTGCAGTTTTGAGAATTTACTGCGCGGGATTCAGACGATGATTTCCTTGATTCCTTTACGGATAAAAGAAACACAATAGTATGAGTTATCCTTTTAAAGAAATAGAAGAGAAGTGGCAAAAAAAATGGCAGGAGGACAAACTTTTTGCGGCAGTGGCGCAAAAAGATAAGCCCAAGTATTATCTCCTGGAGATGTTTCCTTATCCGTCGGGGAAAATCCATATGGGCCATGTGCGCAATTATACTATTGGCGATGTGGTCGCGCGCTTTAAGAAGATGCAGAACTTTAATGTCCTGCATCCGATGGGTTTTGATGCCTTTGGCCAGCCCGCAGAAAACGCCGCCATAAAAAATAAGACCCAGCCGGATATCTGGACGCACAAATGCATTGACTGGATGCGCCAGGAATTAAAGCGGATGGGTTTCTCCTATGACTGGGCAAGAGAGGTTTCTACCTCCGAGGACAATTATTACAAATGGAACCAGTGGATATTCTTAAAGATGTATGAACGAGGCCTGGCCTATAGAAAAAAATCAGCAGTGAACTGGTGCCCTAGCTGTGAGACGACGCTGGCTAATGAGGAAGTAGTTGCAGGTGGCTGTTGGCGCTGTTCCGCTGGTGTAGAACAGAAAGATTTAGAGCAGTGGTTTTTAAAGATTACCGAATATAAAGAACGGCTCCTAGAAGATTTGGCGCAACTTAAAGAGTGGCCAGAGCGCGTCTTAAGTATGCAGGCCAATTGGCTGGGCAGGAGCCAGGGGGTAGAGATATATTTTCGTCTGAAAGATAATCACAAGGTTATACCCGTTTTTACGACCAGAGTCGATACTATTTTTGGCGCGACCTATATTGTCTTAGCGCCCGAGCATCCCTTAGTAAAAGAAATTATTCAAGGAAAAACCCGAGAAAAAGAAGTTTTAAGATTTATTCAGAAAGTAAGCAAAGAGAGTAAAGAGGTTCGTACTGCCAGTGATGTGAAAAAGGAAGGCGTATTTACCGGCGCCTGGGCGATAAATCCGGTGAATAATGAAGAGGTGCCGATTTGGGTGGCAGATTATGTTTTAATGGAATATGGCACCGGCGCAATTATGGCAGTGCCAGCTCACGACCAGCGCGATTTTCTTTTTGCCCGGGAGCACGGCCTACCGATGAGAGTCGTGATTAAGTCACCAGGTCACCAGGTCACCACGTCACCAGAAGAATTAACAGAGGCTTATGAAGGCGATGGTATTCAGGTTAATTCAGGACAATTTGATGGTTTACCTAACCAAGAGGCAAAGATTAAAATTGCCGCCTGGATGGAGCAGCAAGGTATCGGTAAAATCCAGACCCACTGGCGCCTGCGCGACTGGCTGATTTCCCGTCAGCGCTATTGGGGGACCCCTATTCCAATTATCTATTGTCCTAAATGCGGCATTGTGCCTGTTCCCTACGCCGACCTGCCGGTAGAGTTACCTAAAGACGCGCCTTTTACTGGTAAAGGCGGCAGCCCTTTAGGAAAAGTTAAGGAATTTGCAGAGGTCAAATGCCCTAAATGTAAAGGCCCTGGCCGTCGGGAAACCGACACTATGGCTACTTTTTTTGATTCTTCTTGGTATTTTTTGCGCTTCTCTTCGCCCCAGGCCAATGCCGAGCCGTTTGAGAGAAAAGAAGTTAAATACTGGATGCCGGTTGACCAGTATATTGGCGGAATTGAACATGCGATTTTACATTTATTGTATTCGCGCTTCTTTACTAAATTTTTTAAGGATTTAACGATGATAGATTTTAGCGAGCCGTTCAGCCGGCTTTTAACCCAAGGCATGGTCTTAAAAGACGGCCAAGTTATGTCTAAGTCGCGCGGCAATATCGTTGACCCGGATGCCATCATCAAGAAATATGGCGCTGACACCTTAAGGCTATTCATTCTCTTTGCCGCTCCGCCAGAGACAGAATTAGAATGGGAAGAGCGGGGTATTGCCGGGGCATTTAAATTTTTAAACCGCCTGTGGCGGATTCAAAAAAACCTAAAGACAAAAGCCGACCCTTCATTGGTTAAGGTTATGCATAAGAGCATTAAAAAAGTGACCGAAGATATCGAGAGTTTTAAATTCAATACGGCTATTGCCAGCATCATGGAATTTGTTAATGCCGTTTATCAGCAGGGCGCAGATAAAGAGGTCTTTTCCAATTTGATAATTTTATTAAGCCCGATTGCGCCGCACATTAGCGAGGAACTCTGGCAGATTATCGGCAATAAAGAGAGTGTCTCTCTGGCCCACTGGCCAAAATATGACCCCCAGATGCTGATTGAAGAGACGGTGACGCTGGTTATTCAGGTAAATGGCAGGCTGCGCTCCAAAATTGATGTACCCATAGATATCAGCGAAGACAAACTTAAAGAGTTGGTGCTGTTAGATGCAAAATTAAAGCCGTGGTTAGAAAATAAACCCCTCAAAAACTTCATCCTCATCCCTAACAAACTCATCAATCTCGTCGTATAAGCAAAAATTCCTGTTAGATTTGGCCCCTTTTTACGTCTATTAATAGTAGAAAGGGTTATTTTTATGTTTGGGCTGACTAAGCAGGAAAGACAGGTGATTTTATTTTTAGCGTCAATGGCCTTCTTAGGGCTGGGGGTTAATTTTTGCCGCAAGGTCTACTCACCAGTCAAAAAATTCATTGCCT
>JACRHO010000016.1 GCA_016212045.1 Candidatus Omnitrophota bacterium
ACTGATCGATGTATTTATCTGTTGGGTTTTTACTCCTGTAGGCGCAGCAGTTTTGGGTTATATCTTTTATCGTATTTTTAAAAATTCACTTTACAGGATTATCCCACGGCGATATTTAAAGATAACTTTAGCAGCGCTGGTCAGTATCAGCGGTTGTTACGTGGCTTATTCCTGGGGCGCAAATGATGTGGCCAATTCAGTAGGGGTGATGGTGGGGGCAGGGATTTTTACCCCTAAAATGAGCGTGGTGGTCGGAGGCTTGGCGATTGCCTTGGGTATTATGACCTGGGGGTATAAAGTAATTGAGACCATTGGCTCAGAGATAACCCATTTATTGCCGATTATGGCATTCTCCGCCCAGCTGGCCAGCGCGATTAATGTGCATATTTATACTGTTTTTGGCATACCAGTTTCTACGAGCCACTCTATCGTCGGCGCAATCTTCGGGGTAGGTTTAGTTAAAGGCGTGCGCGTCGTAAACTTGAGTATTATGAAAGAAATCATTGTTTGTTGGTTAGCCACGCCGTTTATTTCCGGAGTAATTAGTTTTTTGGTTCTTAAAGGAATAACATTATTTATAAAATTGTAAACCTGTTCCACCTCGTAGGTGGGATAGGTTAGGGGAGGTTAAGATGAAAGAGATAAGGAATATTTTAGGATGGTTAGGCATGGCTGAAGAGAAGTCTATATTAGAGGATGCGCAGAAACACGTAGAAGAAACTTACAAGACCGTTTCTTATTTTGCCGATGCGGTGAAGGCCTTTATCAAAGGAGACCTATCTAGTAAAGCTGCCGCGATTGAGAATGTCAGGGAGAGCGAACATCAGGCAGACCTGTTGAGGTCAAAGATGGTCAATGAGCTCTCTGAGGGTTTGCTCCTTCCTCCGGATAGGGAGGACCTGATGCATTTTGTAAAATCCTTAGACCGGATTGCTGACTGGACCAATGGCGCAGCCAGGATTTTAGGATTTATTGAACAGAAACTTCCGGAAAATGTTTTGAAAAACATATCCTCTGGCACGGAATTAATCTTCACTTCAATTTCAAAACTTAAAGATGGCATTGCCGCGCTGACTAAAAATGATTTAAAAAAAGCCCTGGCCGATTGTGCAGAGGTTGACCGCATTGAGCATGAGGCAGATGACCAGAAAAAGCTTTTAATCGAATCAATTATTCATGCCCACTTAGAGCCTACAAGTCTTCTCTTGAGTTATCAATTGGCAGAATACTTAGAGGGGGTTACGGACAAAATAGAGGATGCTGCTGATCTGGTGAAGGTGGTAGCGATAAAATCAAAATAAGTGAGGGCACAAGTTATGGAGCAGTCTATTATAGAGAGGCGACATAACTTGTATGCCCGAACTTACCCTTGACATTTTTTAAAATAAAGTTTGATTCCGAAAGCAATCATAACCTCAAAAAATGTCAAGGGTTAAATTCGCAGACGCCCTTGACATTTGTAAGATAGAGGGCTACAATTTATGTTGTCCTTTTAGACTCCATAAATTGTCTGCTCATTTAAGATGAAAAATAAGATCGTTAATTGGATTAGAAGGCAGGTAAAGGAATCCGGCGCAAAAGGCATCGTGATGGGCTTAAGCGGCGGGGTGGATTCTTCTGTAGTGGCGGCCTTAGCCAAAGAAGCAGTGGGAGGAAAGAGGCTTTTGGCTTTGATGATGCCCTGCCTGAGCCATAAACAGGACTTAGCCGATGCCAAGTTAATCGCAAAGAAACTGGGCATTAAAACTAAAACCGTCGATTTATCAAAAATATATACTATTTTATTGAAGGCCCTGCCAAAGGCAAATAATCTTGCCAAGTCAAATCTTAAGCCGCGGCTGAGGATGCTCGTTTTATATTATTTCGCCAATAAACTTAATTATTTAGTCGCAGGCACAGGGAATAAATCAGAATTGATGGCTGGGTATTTCACAAAACATGGCGACGGAGCAACAGATATCTTACCCATAGGAGATTTATTAAAAAGAGAGGTTAGGCAATTAGCCAGAGAGTTAGGAATTCCCAAGCATATTATTACCAAACCACCCACTGCGGGCTTATGGATAGGCCAGACAGACGAAGGCGAGATGGGGATTACTTATCCGGAGCTGGACGGTATATTGGAACGATTAGGGAAGAAAAAGAAACAGATTCTGGCAAAAGAAAAAGTGGCAAAAGTAAAAGAAATGATCAAGCGTTCAGAGCATAAGAGGCAGGGACCGAAGATTTGTTATATTTAAAAATGGAGGAAAAGATGGACGAAATTCTAGAGGTTTTAGAAAAGGATGCCCGGGCAACGCCAGAGGAAATTGCCAAGATGTTAAAGAAGAAAACGCAGGGCATAAAAGAGGCAATCAAAAAATACGAGAAAGACGGTGTAATCTTAAAATATAAAGCAGTGATTAATAAAGAATTAATCAAGGATGCGGATGCATCTGTGCGCGCCTTAATTGAAGTGAATATCACGCCGCAAAAGGACGTCGGCTTTGATAAGATTGCAGAAAGGATATATTCATTCCCGGAAGTCGCCAGCTGCTATTTAATTTCCGGCACTTATGATTTGCTTTTAATCGTGGAAGGAAAGGATCTGCATACTGTCGCCAGATTTGTAGCCGAGAAATTGGCTCCGCTTGAGAACGTCAAAGGCACAACCACACACTTTTTGTTAAAGAAATACAAGGAAGATGGTGTAATTTTAAAACACAGAGAAGAGAATAAGAGGATTGCGATATCGTATTAAAATGAAAGATATTATTTCCAAAAAAGTTCAAGATATGCAGCCTTCGGGTATTCGGCAATTCTTTGACCTGGTGCTGGGAATGAAGGAGGTAATCTCGCTTGGCGTGGGCGAGCCGGATTTTGTCACCCCTTGGCAGATCCGTGAGGCCGGGATTTTTTCTCTGGAAGAGGGCTTTACTTCCTATACCTCTAACAAAGGGCTGTATAAATTAAGGTTAAGTATCAGCCGTTACCTGAAAAATAGATACGGCCTGGAATATTGTCCGGATGAGGAAATCCTGATTACGGTTGGCGCAAGCGAAGGCCTTGACCTGGCCCTGCGCGCAATTATCAACCCGGGTGATAAAATTTTAATCCCTACGCCTGGCTATGTTTCTTACGGGCCATTGACAGAATTAGCCGGCGGTATACCTATATATATTAATACAAGGGACAGTGGATTTAAACTCACCCCCAAACTGATTGCGGAAGGAGTTGAGAAAAAAACCAAGGCGATTATCCTGAATTATCCAAATAATCCTACGGGCGTATCTTACACCAAGAAAGAATTAGAGGAATTAAAGAAAGTCATCTTAAAACATAAATTACTCTGTATCAGCGATGAGATTTACGGAGATTTAACTTATGATTTTGAGCATACGCCGTTTCCTACGCTTTCCGGAGCAAAAGAGCATACTATTTATCTCAATGGTTTTTCCAAGGCCTATGCTATGACTGGCTGGCGGGTGGGCTTTGCCTGCGCTACCAAAGAAATTATTGCGGCGATGACCAAAATTCATCAATATACGATTATGTGCGTTCCGATCACCAGTCAAATGGCGGCCTGCGAGGCGCTGGTCAGTGGAAGAAAATCAGTTGAGGAGATGAAGCGCGAATATAAAAGGCGCCGGGAGTTTGTGTTAGAGAGGTTAAATGCCATTGGCCTTGAGTGCAGAAAACCGCAAGGGGCATTTTATGCCTTTGTCAGCGTAAAAAATACAAAACTAAAATCTCTGGAGTTTGCAAAGGAATTACTTAAAGAACAAAAGGTGGCGGTGGTCCCGGGCGTGGCGTTCGGTAGCGAATTTAACGATTATATCCGGATTTCTTATGCCTCAAGTATGGAGAATTTAAAAGAGGCGCTTTCTAGGATAGAGATATTTATAAAATGAAGCCCAAACTTACGGAGCGCAAGCGACGTAAGTTTGTTGGCTGAATTTTACCCTTGACAATTTTTGAGTTAAAGGTTGCATCCAATAAAAACACATTTCAAAAATTGTCAAGGGTTCAATTCGCAGACGCTGGATATAATAAAAATATAAGCAGCTACAATTTATGTCGCTTACGCTCCATAAATTGTCTGCTCATTGAAGGAGCCAGAAGATGAAGGCAAAACCCAAGACTAGACAAGAGGTGTTGAAGTTAGCAAAGGAAGAAAAAGTAAGATACATCAGATTATGGTTTACTGATGTCTTAGGGTTTTTAAAGGGTTTTACCATTACTATAGATGAATTGCCGCGCGCTATGGAGGATGGCATGGGCTTTGATGGTTCCTCCATTGAAGGCTTTGCCCGGATTGAAGAGTCAGATATGATTGCCCGGCCTCAATCCGAAACATTTGCGATATTGCCCTGGGAAGATAAAGAGCCGGTGGCGAGGATGTTTTGCGATATCTATATGCCTGATGGCCGGCCTTTTGCCGGAGACCCGCGTTATGTTTTAAAAAAGAATCTTGCGCGGGCAAAAAAATTAGGGTTTACGTATTGTGTCGGCCCAGAACTAGAATATTTTTATTTTAATAATCCTAAGAATACCATTGTGTTGGATAAGGGCGGTTATTTTGATTTAACACCTTTAGATGTGGCGCAAAGCGTGAGAAATGAAACGGTCAGCGCGTTAGAGGATTTAGGTATTGTCGTAGAATACAGCCACCATGAAGTCGCTTCCAGCCAGCACGAGATTGATTTAAGATACGCCGATGCCCTGGCTATGGCAGATAATGTGATGAGTTATAGATTGGTGGCTAAGGAGATTGCCCAAAGTAAAGGACTGCACGCCAGTTTTATGCCCAAGCCGATTTTTGGCATTAACGGCTCAGGCATGCATACGCATCAGTCATTGTTTAAGGGCACTGCTAATGCATTCTTTGAGAAAAAAGAAAAATACCATCTCTCCGGAGTGGCTAAGCAATTTATTGCCGGCTTGCTTAAACACGCACCAGAGATAACCTCAGTAACT
>JACRHO010000143.1 GCA_016212045.1 Candidatus Omnitrophota bacterium
AGTCTTCAAAACAAATTAATACAGAGAATTTATTTGGTATTTTGGAAATTGGGATTTGGGATTTGTTTGGGATTTGGGATTTGGGATTTGGGATTTCCAATATGGTGTATTCTTTGCCTGCTGTAAAGTCTCCAATCGGCACTACCACCTCTAAAAAAGGAAAAATTTTCCTAAAAGGGACAAATTCTCCAAACGGAACTAAGTGCAGTTTATCGTATCTATTTAAGGTGCCTTCCGGAGAAACTAAAATCGCGCTGTTAAAAAATAAACCGTTCCTTAAAGTAGGTGCGCCTAAAACGAGAGGGATCTTATTTTCTCTTACGCTGGCTTTTACTTTTTCAAAATAACTTGGCTCTTCCTCTAAAACTACAGGCAAGGCCGCCTCTGGCCAGAGGATTAAATCGGGATTATCTTTTGCTGCCTGCGCAGTTAAATTTAAATATTTCTGGATAATAAAATCTCTCGCCTGGACCTCCCATTTTAATTCCTGAGGAATGTTACCTTGGACAACGGAAATCTTTAATGGCCGATGGTCTATGGTCAATGGTCTATGGTTTATCCTGTAATAACCGTATATTAACGTAATAAGTATAATTATTATAGAGACTATACCATTTCTTCTGGTGACCTGGTGACCTGGTGACCTGGTGACCTGGTAAATAGCCACATTCACTAACATCATCAAAAACGACACGCCCCAGACACCGGTAATATCGGCAACCTGGATAATCGGCAGGTTCAGATACTGCGAATAGCCCAAAAGCGCCCAGGGAAAACCGGTGAATAAATGGCTGCGGATATATTCAAGTAAAACCCATATGGAAGGGATAAAAAGTAACTCGTAACTCGTAATTCGTAATTCGTAATTCGTAATGATTAACCCAAAGATACCGAAATATAGAGCTAAATATAAAACCAGAAGAACCAAACCAGGCAAGGTAACATGGATTAGCCAATAAATAGTGCCAAACCAGAATAAAATACCGGTACTATAAGATAACAGAAATGCCTTTACCTTGGATTTCCCCTCAATGGCAAAAAATAAAGGCACAAAAGTAAACCAGGCAAATAACCAGATATTAAAATTAGGAAAAGACAGAATAAGTAAAACGGCGGAAGATAAGCAAAGAGGTAATTCTCTTATGACTGGTGACTTGGTGACTTGCCTGCCCCGAGAGTAGTCGAGGGGGTGACTTGGTGACTTTAGCGGCCGCAGCATTTCTTATATTTAATCGGTTTTCCTGTTGCGGGGTCTATTTTCCCGCACGGACAGGGGTCATTGCGGCCGACCTTAGGGCCGGATATGTGGGGGGGAGGTTGATTTGCCGACGAGGGAACCTTTTCTTCCGGCATAATATTTTCAGCAATTTGTTGCGGCCGGCTAACCTCAGGATGGATAAATTCTTGCGCCAGAGAGCTAAATACGCCTCTAAAACTTTGCGGCCGGGCAGGCTGCAATTTAAAAATCATCTCCACTGCCTCTTCTTCAATACCGGCCATCATCTGGGTAAACACATCATACGCCTCACGCTTATATTCAATCAAGGGGTCGCGCTGGCCATAAGCGCGCAGACCGATTCCTTCGCGCAAATTATCCATGGCATAAAGATGGTCTTTCCACTTGCTATCTATAATTTGCAAAAAGACCATGCGTTCTAAATGGCGGATGACCTCCGAGCCGACTATCTTTTCTTTTTCGGCATAGGCAGCGGTTAACTTCTCGGATAAAATCTCCTTTATTTTATCTTTTCCTTGACCGCTAATGAGAGAGTTATCTAATTCTACGCCGAATTTTAACCTTAAGGCACTTGCCAGGCCCAGGATATCCTCTTGGCCAGAGCCGCTATTGATGTGGAGTGCTAAAATATCGTCTAAAATTTTATCAATAATATCTAGAATCTCTTCTTTTAAAGAGATGCCTTCTAGGATCTGACGACGCTGTCCATAGATTACTTCCCTCTGTTTATTCATCACGTTATCGTATTCCAGGAGTTGCTTTCTAATCTCAAAATTATGCTGCTCCACGCGGCGCTGGGCAATCTCAATAGATTTACTCACCCAAGGGTGTTCAATGACCTGACCTTCCTCTAATCCTAATTTATCCATCATCCCGGCTAATCTGTCTGAGCCAAAGAGGCGCATCAAGTCATCTGCCAGCGACACATAAAATCTAGAGGAGCCCGGATCTCCCTGCCGTCCAGAGCGGCCGCGCAACTGATTATCAATGCGGCGGGCTTCATGGCGCTCAGTGCCTAAGACATGTAATCCCCCTATCTGCACTACTTTTTTATGCTCAGCCTGGGTTTCTTGTCTATACTTTTCTAACAAATTCCGGTATTCCTCTTGATAATTTGACTCGTCGGGCTTTAGTTTCTCTTTTATTAAATTCCGCGCCATATACTCAGGGTTGCCGCCTAATAAAATATCTGTGCCCCGGCCAGCCATGTTCGTGGCAATGGTCACTGCCTTAAATCTACCGGCCTGGGCGACAATCTGGGCCTCAATCTCGTGATACTTGGCATTGAGCACCTGGTGGGGAATGCCGTGTTTCTTTAACATATCTGAGAGAATCTCGGACTTCTCAATAGAGATAGTGCCCACCAGCACTGGCCTGCCTATATTATAAAGCTCGGTAATCTCTTTTACTACTGCGACAAATTTTTCTTTTTCGCTTTTATAAACACAGTCAGAATAATTGGTGCGGATTAAAGGTTGGTTCGTCGGGACAACTACCACATCCAATTGATAAATACTCTTAAATTCATTTGCCTCGGTAAAGGCCGTTCCGGTCATCCCGGCTAATTTCTCATACATCCGAAAATAATTCTGGAAGGTAATCGTGGCCAGGGTCTGGTTTTCCCGCTCAATCCTTAAGCCCTCTTTGGCCTCCACTGCCTGATGCAGGCCGTCTGACCAGCGCCGGCCAGGCATCATCCGGCCGGTAAATTCATCCACAATCACGACCTGGCCGTCTTTTATGACATAATCCACGTCTTTTTTATAAAGATTGTGTGCCCGTAAACCCTGGATAATATGGTGCCGCCATTCCATGGTTTCAATATCGTGGAGGTTGGCAATGCCTAAGAAGGAGCAGGACTTGGTTTCGCCTTCTTCGGTGAGATGCGCAGTGTGCGCCTTCTCATCTACAATATAATCAAAACCTAGGGCCAGGTCCTCCCCCTTATATTTTGCTTCAATCTCATCCTTTTCTAAAATTATCCTCCCCTTTAGCCGGGGAATAATTTTATCAATGATATAGTATTTTTCCGTTGATTCTTCTGCCGGGCCGGAAATGATTAACGGCGTGCGCGCCTCATCAATCAAGATGGAATCTACCTCATCCACAATGGCGTAATAAAAAGGCCGCTGCACCAAATCTTCCCGAGAATATTTCATATTATCGCGCAGGTAATCAAAACCAAATTCATTATTCGTGCCATAGGTGATATCGCAAGAATACGC
>JACRHO010000144.1 GCA_016212045.1 Candidatus Omnitrophota bacterium
CCATATGCGAGAAGGCATCAATCTTTTTTAAGAGCCGCTGGGAAACTGTAGTGTATTTTTCTAAATCATCAATCTGGCCGGCAATATGCGCCGGGTACTGCGAGGCGTCAAAGCGGGTGATTTTTTTGATAAAAGACCTGCCACTTTTAATATTCGCCCAGAACTGACGTTTCCCAATTCCCGACGGAGTAACTATGCCTATACCTGTAATGGCAATTTTTTCCATCTAACCTTGAAACCTCCTTAAAATTAAAGACGAATGAATCCCGGAGAAGCCGCTTGAGGTCTTAAGAATGCTATTTACTTTTTGAGACCTCGCCTCATTCGGGATATAATCCAGGTCGCATAAGGGGTCTTTCTCCTCTTGATTAATCGTCGGAGGAAGCAAATTTTTTTCAAAAATCAGCGCGCAGATAGTTAATTCCACGGCATTTGCCGCAGCCAGGGGATGGCCAATCATAGACTTTAAGGAACTCGTGGGGATTTTATAGGCAGAGTCGCCAAAGACCATCTTGTAGGCATTGGTCTCAAAGATATCATTCATCCGCGTGGAGGAACCATGGGCATTGATGTAATCTATGTCTTTAGGCTGCATCCCGGCATCTAAAAACGCCAAATTTATGCAATTGGCCATGGCCGTTCCGTCGGCAGGAAGGTCAGTCATATGAAAGGCATTGCAACTGGTGCCAAAGCCAATTACCTCAGCATAAATCTGGGCATTGCGGGAAAGCGCATGGTCTAATTCCTCTAAGACTAAAATCCCTGCGCCTTCGGATAAAACAAAGCCGTCGCGTTTCTGATCAAAAGGACGGCTGGCTTTTTCCGGATGATCGTTTTGCACGGATAAAACACTAATCACATCAAAGGCGCCAAAGGTAATCGGCGTCACCGGCGCCTCGGCGCCGCCGCAAATCATGATCTCATGCTCTCCGTCTTGAATAGTCTCTAAAGCAAAACCCACAGCGTCAGTGCCGGCAGTGCAACCAGTAGAGAGGGTATCACAAATCCCTTTTAAACCGTAACGCGCGGATATCTCAATGGAAGGGGTATTAAACATTGCCGCATCGTATAAATCCGGCCTCACCTTGGAAGGGTCAATGGGTTTTCTGCCATCTTCAGTCACCAGGGCAAATTCTTCTTCCATATATTTTGTCCCACAGATAGCATTGGCAAGACAGACGCCAATGCGCCGGGGGTCTTCTTGCGAAAAATTCAGGCGACTATCAGCAATAGCCATATTCCCCGCAACTACGGCAAACTGCACATATCTGTCCATGCGCATCACTTCTGTGTGGGTTAAGCCAAATTTAAAAGGATCAAAGTCTCTTACCTGCGCGGCAATCTTGGTATTAAACAAAGAGACGTCAAACTCGCTGACGCCTCTTACACCAGATCTGCCAGAAACAAAACCCTCCCAGGCATTAACTTTCCCTATACCGTTGGGTGAAATTACGCCTATGCCGGTAATGACTACGCGTCGCTTTCTCATAAATTTATCTAACCCTTTCCACACCTACGCGGTGGGGGAAGGTTTACGTGTTATTTTAAAAACGATATTCCCACCATCAGGACAAGTTACTGTGTCAATGGAATTAGGATCTGACATAAACAAGAATTTTGCCCCAAAATTCAGGGCAAATAATGCTGGAAAGGCACAATGAAACGCTGCCCCGCAAAAACCTGGAATGCACCTTAGGCCTTGGGTTTCCCATTTGTCGCCGAGCTTATAACCAAAGGCGCATTTACCTTTGGCCTTGACTACTTCAATCATCATTCTTTTAGGTTGAGGTCCTTTATAACTAGGGTCGTTAGGGATTACTTCCGCATTTCCCTTTTTATCTAAAATTTCTGCCTTAAATTCTAATTTTCCTCCGTCAGGGCAAGTTACTAATAACGAACGTTGATTATCGCGGAAAGGAAATTTTGCGCCAAAACTTAAAGCATAAATCATTGGAAAGAGCGCATGGGCCAAGCCCAGACAAAAATATTTTGGCGGATGGGTAAAGTCTTCTAAAATTAGTTCGTCGCCTACCTTATAGCCGTGGTAACATTCGCCATAGACATTGGCGACAGTAAGTTTGAATTTGGGAAAAGGGGTTTTGACCATTATTTAATCAAGTCCTGGGTTTGTAAGATTAATTCGTCTTTAGTAAAAAAATTATTCGTCTTCTCTACCTGATGCACCATTGCCACTAATTGCTCATTTAAAGGCGCAGGAATTGCGTTTTCTCTTGCCAGAGCCACAAATTCGCCGTTAAGATAATCAATCTCTGAAGCACGGCCCCTTTTTATGCTCTGTAAAATTGAACCATAAAGCGGCTCTTTGCTTAATCCAGTCATAATCTGGGAGAAAATCTTGGCTGCCTCTTCCATTGGCAGATTAGTTAGTTTAGTCAAGCGCTCTAAGGGAAAATCTGGCAGAGAGGCCAGTTTTATTCCGGCTTTCTGGATAATCTCTAATCCTTCTCTCCAGATAGCTATGCTGATGCGGCTAATTTCTAAATCCGCAAATACCTCCTGCATTGATTTACCTAATATCGCCGGCAGACAATTATTAGCATTGACAAAAATCTTTAAATATTTCATTCCCAGGATATCTGCGCTCAATACGGTGGGAAAAATTTTCTTTAAAAACCAGCATATCTCTTCAGCCGCAGCGTCATTTTTAGCAAAGGGCTTTCCCATAATCCAGTTTCCCTCAAAATTATGGGTAATCTTAGCCGGCTCTAAATAAGTTGAGCCAAACATCACGATGCTGGAGATAATCTTTTCTTTGGGAAGATACCGAGCGGCAATATGGTCTGCCTGCACCCCGTTCTGCGTAGTTAAGAGGCTAGTCCCCGGGATAAATTCGCGGTTATTTTGCAGGGCAGCGGCAACATCTTGGGTTTTTGTCGCCAGGATGACTAATTCTGCGGGCGCACTTAATTTCTCGGCAGCAGCAATCTCCAGGTTGAAGTTTCCCCTGACGCCGGAGATAGAAAGGCCCTTCTGCTTTATCGCCTGCACAGAATCTGGATGGCCGACTAAAAGAACTTCTTCACCTTTTAATTTTAAGTATCCAGCGACCAGTCCGCCGATAGCCCCGGCGCCGATAACTGCTATGCGCATCATTATTTTCCGTTGCGGGGGAAGCCGTATTTTTTATAATCAAATCCGACCTGCTCTAAGAGCCTGACCATCATACTGTAAAAGGGAGTGGGCACATCCGAAAAAAAGGCAGCCACCACATCCTGCTCTTCCACCCGGCGCGCATTCCTGGCCAAGGCAATCTCCTCGGCCCGCTTAGTTACTACCTCCTGGGTAATCCCGCGATGAAAAACCGGAATCTTAGAAACCATAAGTTTAAACTTCTCTTGTGTCTGGGTCTGCCATTCCATCGGTTATCCCTGCCATATAGTAAAATTTTACTATTTGAATTAGACTATATTATATAGGTAAAGAAAATCCTGTCAAGCCAAATTTTTTTGATTTAGTAGTTCTTTTGGTGGGTGAGCGAGCCAGACTGGTCAAAGGTCTTTTCCTGTTGCAGCTTTCCTTTCTGGTAGGTGAATTCGGAATTTACGCGGCCATTTTCATAATAGACTCGGGCTTCCCCCTCCAACCTCCCCTCTTTATAATTTGCCTCTGTCCAGACCGCTCCGCTGGGGTAATATTCTTTATATATACCAACTCTAGGTTTTCCTTGTTCGTCAAACTCCCGGCTGTCAATAAATCTTCCTGCTTTATATATCGTCTCAATCTGCAGGATTCCTTTTTCAGTATAGACGTAAGCAGGCCCGTCTCTTTTGCCATCTTTATAATAGCGCTCACTAGCCAAGGCCCCGCTCTCATAATACTCTTTACTAACGCCGTCTAATTTATCCTGCTTATAACTAAACTCTGCCTTGAGTTTATCATTAAGGTAATATTCTCTGATGATACCCTGCCCTTCTTCTTTTTGGGCCAGGCAAAGTCCAACACCACAGATTAATACTAATATTACTATTATATTACCTATATTATTACGCATTCTTGTCCAGGGACACCCTGTTCTTTTTTACTCTCGTCTCAAAAACTGCATAAAGCGTGGGGACAAAAAGCATGGTCACCAAGGTAGAAATAGACAAGCCGCTAATCATGGTAATACCCAATGGCTGCCAAACCTCTGAGCCCTCGCCTCTTGAAATCGCTAAAGGCAGGAGCCCTACTAAAGTAGTAATCGTCGTCATCAGCACCGGTCTTAAGCGGGACCTTCCGCCCAGCGTAACCGCCTCCAGCATAGAATGGCCTCTGGCGCGCAAGATATTTATATAACTAATAAGCACGATAGCATTGTTGACCACAATGCCCATCAACATAATAATGCCCAAAAAGGTGATGATACTTAAGGTGGTCTGGGTCAAGAGGAATCCTAAGAAGACACCAGTAAAGGTAAAAGGAACAGCAAACATCACAATAAATGGATCTAAGAGCGATTCAAATTGGGCAGCCATGACCATATATACGAGGATTATTCCTAATATCAAGAGCAGCGCTAAATCTTTGAAGGCCTTAGTCTGCTCTTCGGCCTCGCCGCCAAAATTTATCATTACATCCGACGGTAAAGTAATTTTTCCTAATTCTCTCTTGATATCTTCTCTTATCTTTCCTGCCGAACGCTTATAGATATTGCATTCCACCTTGACTACTCTTTCCCGGTTTTGGCGTTCAATCTCTACGGGCCCTGAGACTTCATAAACACTGGCGAAATTGGCTAATTTTACCTGTTTCCCAGTAACCGGTGACACCAGCGATAGACTCTCTATGTCTTCTATTTTAGAGCGGGAGGGTTCTTCTAATCTTACGTAGATATCGTAGGTTTCGCCTTTTTCCCGATATTTGGTGGCGGTTGAGCCTTCAATGAAGGTCTTGATGCTGTTAGCGATGATGTTCATATTCAGGCCCAATGCGGCTAGCTTTTCTCGGTCCACTTTTATCCTTAATTCCGGCCGGTTTATTTCCCGCGAGATACTGGTATCTACTATCCCGGGGATCTTATCCATCATTCCTTTTATCTTAAATGCCAAGGTATTAGTCTCAGCAAAGGAATGTCCAATAATTTCCAGCTGAATGGCTTTACCTCCCATTCCAGTAATCATCCTGCCAATGGGGTTGCCGGTTGAGATATCCGTCTTTAATACTCCGGGGATACGTTGAATCTGCTGCCTGACTGCCTGGCCGATCTCAACGACCGAGCGTTTCCTTTGCGTTTTAGAAATCAGTTTTGCTCCGGCCACCACAATATGCTCTCCAGAACTTCCTGCTCCCATTGCCCTGCCAATGCCGGGAGTAGTGCCAGGCCGGGCAAAAATAAATTTTGCCTCGGGCACATATTTTTCAAAAGTCGCCTCAACCTTTTGCGCTACCTTATCTGTTTCTTCCAGTCTTGTGCCTAAGGCCAGGTTAACGGTTATACGCAAGTCACCAGAGTCTTCTTCGGGGATAAATTCATTCCCGATAAAACGCAGGGAAAACAGGCTGATGAGGAAGGCCCCTAAAAACCCAAAGATCACAATTTTTTTCTGGGCAAGGCACCAGGTCAGCGCCTGAGCATAAAAATTCTCCCAAGATTTAAATATCTTTTCCGAAAAATCATAAATTTTTATCCTCCATCTTTTTTGCGGCTTCTGGTTTTCGCTGAGAGGCCTGACTTTCAGCCATTGCGCACACAGCATCGGACTAAAGGTTGTGGCGGTAAAAAGAGAGGCCAGCAGTGTCACCGTCACAATTATCGCCAGCTCCCCGAACATAATTCCGATTACCCCGCTAATAAATAACATCGGCAAAAAGACTACTATCGTGGTCAGGGTGGAAGCAGAAATCGCTAAAAACATTTCTGATGTCCCGAAGATCGCTGCCTCTTGCGGCTGCTGGCCCTTCTCCAAATAGCGGGAGACATTATCTACCACCACAATCGCATTATCCACGACCATCCCGCAGGCAATCGCTAGAGACGAAAGGCTAATCGTATTGATAGTCCTGCCGCTTAAAAAAAGATAGATAAAGGCAATTAAGAGCGAAAAGGGAATGGTTAAGGCAATAATTAAACTGCTGAAAAAATGCCGCAAAAAGAACCAGACGATTAAAACTACTAAAATTATCCCCCACCACAATGCCAATTTCAGAGAATCCAAGGCATTGATAATATCCTGCGAACTGTCAAAGATAATATACATCTTGATATCCGTCGGCAGATTCTGGAAGGTCTTTAATTTATCTTTTACGCTTAAAGCTACTTCTACGGTATTGGTTCCGGTCTGCTTTTGCACTGCCATCATCAGGCCAGAGCGCCGATTGATTCTTACCTTCATCATTATTTCTTTAAAACTATCTTCAACCCTGGCCACATCCTTTAAATAAACAAATTTTCCGTCGCGTTTACCTAAAATCAGCTCATTTATCTCCTGGGGGCTAGAAAATTCTCCGGGAAGCCGCAGCAGATAATCAGTAAGACCCGACTTGATGCTGCCTAAAGGCTGGGTAACGTTCTCCTCTTTTAAGGCGTTTTCTATATCCAGCACAGAAAATCCATATCCTTCCAGCCGCTCTCGGTTTATCCAGACATTAATCTGGCGTTCTAAGCCGCCGTAGATTTGCACTGTGCCTACTCCGGGAATCTGTCTGAGGGTATCCGCTACTCTTTTATCAATTAAATCGTAGAGTTCAGGATACGACTGCTGGGCGGTTACCCCAATAAAAAGAATGGGAGTATTGGCCGTATTAAATTTATAAATAATCGGGTTACTCATTTCATCGGGGATATCAGGCAGGATGCGTTTGGCCAATTCAATACGGTCGCGGATATCATTGGAGGCCTCATCAAGATTTGTCCCCCATTTGAATTTAAGACTGACTAAAGAAGCGCCTTCCAGAGAGCGCGAGGTAATTTTTTCTAAGCCCGGGGTAGTAGAGAGTTGATTCTCTAAGGGTTCAGTTACTTTTATCTCTACGTCTTCAGAACTTGCCCCAGGATAAGAGGAAATTACGCTGATTACCGGTGGCTCAATCTCAGGCATCATATCGATTCCGAGCCTGCTCAGGCTATAGAAAGCAACAATAATAATGGCGCAAAAAATCATTAAGTTGGTAATCGGCCGCTTGACGCCAAATTCAGGAAAATTCATCCCGTTAGACCCCCTCTTAATCTATTCTTAAGGTATCTTTTACCCATTCCTGTTTTTAGATATCGCTCTCTGCGATAAGCATCGTCTTTATTTAAACAGGCCTCAAAATAAATCAAAGTAACAGGTAGTTTATTTTTAGTATAAAATACTTCGCCTTTGTTATGCTGCTCTAATCTTTTTTCTAGATTATTAGTTGTGCCTGTATACCACCTATCTGTTTTTTCACATCTGAGAATATAGGTATAATAAAAGGGTCTAACGGGATTCATTCCTGCCTGCCTCCGTTCTCTTCTTCCACCGTAACCCCTGCCCCAGCATACAGTCTCTGCTGGCCTACAATCACTACATAATCTCCTTCTTTTAGCCCAGAGCGCACCTGGTAATATGGCCCCTGGCGTAAACCCAAAGTAATCTCGCGCAAAACTGCTTTATTATTTTCCACGACATAGACATACCAATTCGGTTCTCGACCCAAGACCGCTTCTTTTAAAATGACCGGGACATTCTGGTATTCTTCTAAAATCAGACTGACTTTAGCAAACATCCCCGGCTTTAATTGCAATTGAGGATTATCCACGGTAATCTCCACCGGAAAAGTCCGCGTAGCCAGGTCTACCACCGGACTTATCTTAGTCACCTCTCCGCTAAACTCTGCGTCGGGATAGGCATCGGTTCTGATTTTGGCAACCTGGGCTAAAGCAATCCTCGTCAGATACTTCTCAGGAATATCTAATCTTATCTTTACCTGCTGCATAGCTACTACCAGCGCCACTTCTGTCTGGGAAGAAACATTCTCCCCGATATCTACGTAGACTCTGCCCACAATGCCATCAATAGGACTTTCTACCGGCGCTGGCTCAAATTTTAGACCCACTTCATCCCGATCAATATAACAAATCGCTTCGCCTTTTTTTATTGGCTCGTTATCCTGCCTGATTTTCGCGATGATTTTTCCGCTGACCTTAGGATAGACTATCGCCTCATCCTGGGCTTTAATGTTGCCGACATAATCAATGGTCTCGGCAAAATCCTGCAGTGTTATCTTTGATACCCTTACGGGTATAGCCTCCTGCGCATTCTGAGCTACCTTCTTCTGCTGACAACCCGCAAGAAAATTCAAAATGCAAAATGCAAATATCAAAATGACAAAACAAAATCCAAAGCTTTTAAATTTTGTATTATATTTTTGATTTTTGATTTTTGATTTTTGCATTTTTTATATTCCTCCTGTTGCCTTCTCAAAAGTGGCCTTGGCAATGATATAATCATAAGCCGCCTGCTTTTGATTAAAATTAGCGATATTATACTTTAGAATAGAATCTTCCAGGTCCAAGGCACTGACTATCCCGGCTTGATATTTTGTCTTGGTGACCTCTAAATTATCTTTATATAAACTAATTTCGGATTTGCTTACCTTTATCTTGGCCAGGGCATCTTTTAAAGAAAGGTAGGCCTCTCTTAATTCCAAGGCAATATCTTTGATTGCTTTTTCTTTGTTCAATTGTGTTTCTTTCAGGTCAATAATCGCCTGCTCTACTTTGGCTTTGGTCTGCCAGCCATCAAAGAGCGGCCAGGAAAAAGTTAGACCGATGATATTATAATCATTCCAGCTTCTCGTAGTCGTGGCGCTGATATGTGAGCGACTATAATAATCCCAGGAGGCATAGATACTTGGCCGGTTGTCGGCCTTGGCAATCTCTATGGCTAATTTATCGGCCTGGGCAAGGGCTGCGTATTGTTTTATTTCCGGACGAGTGGACATCGCCTTGAGAAAGGCCTCATCATAAGCTACCTCCTTGGGTTCAGATTTAAAATCCGCGACGGGCTTAATTTTTGTCTCTTTCTCTAAATAAAGCAGGTTTTTCAACAATTCTTCTGCAGATTCTACCTGATTAAGCGAGGCAATATAGGCCTCTTGCGCATTCTCTAAGGACTCTTCAATTTTTAAGATATCTGATTGTGAGGACTGGCCGCTTTTATAACGCGCCTGAATAAAAGCAAGGTGCCCTTGAGCATTCTGCAGTATTTCCTGATTTAAATTACTATATTCCTGCGCCAATAAAAGTGTGTAAAAGGTTTTTTGGACATTTAATAGCGTTTCTAATTTTTGTTTGTCTAAGAGGGCAAGAGAGACCTCTATCTCATCTTTATTCTGGCGGATGGTATTAATCGTCTTGCCGCCTTTATAGAGGTATTGCTTTAAGGTAGTTTGGGTGGTGGTCTGCCTTAAATCTCTACTGTAATAGCTGTGCGTATTCGTCCAACTACCAGTAAAATCTAAGGTCGGGAAAAGGTCGGCATTTGCCTCGGCCAGTTCGGCCTTGGCTTTTTCTACATCTTGGGTTTTGAGTAAGATATCGCGGTTATCCCTTAAGGCAATGGCAATGGCCTCATCCAGGGTCAAGGAAACCTCCTCTGCCCTCACCTGGCAAGGTAAGATAAATAATACTAAAAGTAATGTGATTATCTTCATTTAAATGATTAACTAAGGCTTTATCTCTTCTTTCGCCAAGATATCTCTTATCTGGGTTAAGATTCTTAAATAATCCTCTCTATCTTGCTCAGAGATTTTGCCAAATATCTTAATAATCACCTGCCGGCGCTGCTGGTTAATTTTCTTTACCAAATCTATCCCCTTTGGCGTCAGCCTAATTTTAATGATGCGCCGGTCTTCGGCGTCATATTCTCTGGTGGCATAACCCAGCCGCACTAACCTATCTACAATCCCGGTCATCGCCGCAGTGCTCACCTTCATAAAATGCGCCATATCCGTCATCTTGGATTCACCTTCCATACTTAAAAAACTCATAATCAGAAGTTGAGGCAGGGTTACCTTATCTTTAAATAATTCACCCAACTGCTGGCGCATAAATTCTTTCGCAACTAGCGGCATAATCTGGCTTAATCTATCCGCAAACTCAGATAAAGAAACCTTGGGCATTAGTTAATCTCCTTAATATTTAAGCATATTAACTATTAATACAATTAAATATAATCTATAAAATAAAATTTGTCAAGAAAAAATTAGGTCCGATTATGGCACTACCTAAGGATGGAGTTTTTACTGCACAGAAAGGCCAGGGTGATTATGCACAAGATAATTAAACCTAAGCCCATCAGACGGGTATTGCGGATTTCTAAAGGC
>JACRHO010000020.1 GCA_016212045.1 Candidatus Omnitrophota bacterium
TAACTGCCGGCAAAATGAATTTCTGCGCTGAGAGCTTTATCCACCCATACGCCGATGGCGCCCTGGCCGTCGTTAAGATTAATCCAGGCAAAATCACCCCGGCACATCACCTCGCCAATCACCTCGCCGGCATAAGTTACCTCTTGGCCGTCGTATTGCTTGGCATTATTGATGAGTTCGCTGCTAGAGACGGGTTGAGCGAAACTCAAAGTAACCAGTAACCAGTAACCAGTAACCAAAAGAAATAACAATTTGACAACTGACAACTGACAACTGACAACTCTCTTCATAGTTATTTTCCCTTTATCACCGCTACTAATACCCCTAATATGGTAAACACCGACATAAATTCCAGGCGTCCAGCCCACATCTGTAAGATATAAGTTGCCTTTAAAGCCGCGGGCATAGCGGCGTTAGTAATCCCGCAGGATAAGCCGACATTGGCTGCTGCCGAGGTAGATTCAAATAAAGAATAGATAAACGGATGGCCAAACCACATCCCCACCAAGGCACCTATCCCATACAATAATAGATACATCAGGGTAATCAAAAGCGCTGACCTGACCTGGGTATCCTGTAAAAATATATTTTTCAGGTGATGAAATTTCTGGATGACCATCGAGCGCTCCGGAAGAATAATTCTTTTGATATCCTGCAAGAGCGCCTTAAAGATAATCCCGATGCGCAGCATCTTGATGGCGCCGGTGGTAGAACAAACCGCGCCACCTAAAGCCATTGCGCAAATTACTCCCACCACTGCCAGATTATTCCAATCGTCCATAAATTGCCGGGGATAAATTGTCTGATAACCGGTGCCGGTGTGGCCAGAAATCAGCTGATAAAAACCCTTGCGGAATAACATCATTGCCTGAGGATAAATCTCCGATTGATTTAACGCAGATATGGTAATGAAACAGGTAACCAGCGCCGTAATAAAAAGCGTGACCGTCTCAATATTCTTGAATATTTCTTTGCGCTGGCCAGTCCAGATATGGTAATGCAGATTAAAATTAATTGCCCCCAGAATCATAATCACTGCTGTGATGACTTCGTAAGGAAAACTGTGGTAATAAAGTATATTTTGCGACTGGGGCGCAAAGCCGCCGGTGTCAAAGGCAGCCATAAAGATACAGGCACCGTGGAAAAAGGCATTAAACGGTTTCATCCCATTGAAGATACCAGTAAATCCTAAGGCAAGAGTGCCTAAAATTAAATAGACAATGCTCACCAGCCAGATAAAGCGGGCGGTGCTGATGACATTGGGCAGGATTCTTTCGTCGCGCGCCTCTCCCACATACATCTTAAATGCGCCTGAGGCGCCTTTGACAAAAAAGGAGATGGCTACGATAACGATACCTTGGCCGCCGATAAACATAATCAGGTGCCGCCAGAGATTATGGCTAAAAGAAAGATGGTCTAAGTTCTGCACCAAGACTAAGCCGGTGGTGGCAAAGCCAGACATCGCGTCAAAACAGGCATCCAGATACGAATTCCAATGGCCGCTTAAATATAAGGGGATGGCGCCTAAGACCATGGCTACCAGCCAAGAGAGAGAAACCACTAACATCCCCTGCATCCAGTCTAGGTCTTTTTTGGTAAAACAAAGCCGGGTTAAAACTAATCCCAGGATAAGACTAATTTCAAAAGAAATAATAAAATCTAAGGCCGGGTTTATCTCTCTCTTCAGGAAACCCAAGGCAGCCGGCAAGAGCATGGTGAAACTCAGACCAATCATAATCTTGCCTAAATAATATCCAATACTTTTGAGTTCTTTCAGTTGGGGTTTAAGAATCATTTTTTAAAGGAAAAAATAATTAAGCAGCTCAAATATCCTGCGCAGATGATTGCCAGGGCATAGAGAATCTCAAGTGCAATACCTAAAGTCGCATTCCAAGGGGTCTTGATTTTCATAGTTTACCCACCAATAAATTTAATAATTGCGGCTCATTTCCCACAGGAGTGATGGCGATGATATCGTCGCCGGATCTTAAGACCGTGTCTCCCTTGGGGACAATCACCTCATCTTGCCGGACAATAGAAACCAGGACCGAATCGGGGGGGAGGCTAATATCCTTAACCTCTTTATTGATGATAGGTGAATCCTTGGGTAAATCCACGCGCACAATGCTCAATTTCCCGCGCTTAAAACTCATCAGGTTGACAAAATCCGAGAATGATACCTCCTCTTCAATCACTTTGGCGATAATCTTGGTGGAATCCACTGGCACATCAATGCCTAATTCGGCAAAGGTATGCTCATTACTGGGATTGTTGACCCTGCCGACGGTGCGCTGGAGATTAAATCTTTCCTTGGCTAACTGGCAGATAATTAAATTGTCTTCGTCGCCGCCGGTAACTGCCGCCACTACCTCTGCCCTGGCGATGCCGGCCTCTTCTAAAATCCGCGGGTCGCAGCCATCGCCGTGAATGACTAAAGCCTCTATTTCTTTAGCGATTTCTTCGCAGAGCGCCCTATCCTTATCTACAATGCTGACAGTATGCTTATTTGCCAATAGTCTCTTGGCTAAAAAATATCCCACCTTACCCGCACCGACAATTAGAATATACATCTTTGCCCCCGCCTTTAAAGATTGAACTTCTCTTTTATTTTCTTCAGACTCGCTACCTTCACCGCTGCCAGCAGGACATCTTTGGCTTTCAAGACTGTGGTGGCTTGCGGAATAATCACTTCTTCTAATCTTTTGATGGCCACGACGAGTAATTCATCTGGAATATTGATTTCTCCCACACTCTTACCAATCAGACTATCTTTCGCTTCAATCTCAAGCACGCCCAGGTCCTTGGTTTCAATCAGATAACTAGAAAAACGGCTTTCAATAATTTTATCGCGCAGCATTGCGGCAAAAAGGACTGTGCCGCTGATAATATCTAAGCCCAATGCGGCATAAATATGCGCGCGCTGCGGATCGTACACGCGGGCAATGACCTTAGGGACTTTAAAGATTTTTTTGGCCACCTGCGCTGAGACTAAATTTGTATTGTCGCCGTTAGTGACGCTGCAGAAGGCGTCTGCTTTCTCAATACCTGCTTGTTTTAATAATTCTAAGTCATAGCCATTGCCTACCAAAGTTAGACCATTGAATGCCCCGCCCAAACGCTCAAAAGAGGCCTGATTTTTATCAATGACCACCACATTATGGCCCTCGTCAGATAAAAGTTTGCTCAACTCTGACCCCACCCTTCCGCAACCGACAATTATTACATACATATTAGCTCCTCTGTCATTTGCCCTTGGCTATTTCTACTAATTTCTTAAACGCCTGCGTATCCCTGACAGCAAGGTCGGCCAAGATTTTTCTATCCAGATTAATCTTGGCAATTTTAAGACCCTTAATAAACCTGCTGTAACTTATCCCCATCTGGCGACAACTGGCATTGATGCGGGTAATCCAGAGCCGGCGGAACTGTCTCTTCTTTACCTTTCTATCCCGATAAGCATAGACCAGGGCATGCATCAAGGCCCGCCGGGCCTGTTGAAATTGTTTACTGCGGTCGCCCCAAAATCCCTTGGCCTGTCTTAAAACTTTCTTCTTCCTTCTCCTGGTCGCAGCACTATGTTTAACTTTACTCATCAGCCCACTCCTTTACCCCGTTAGATAAGTGCTATTCCTATTTAAATAAACTATCTAACGGGGTTTATCCATAAGGCAACATTCTTTTTAAATATTTAATATCCTTTTTTGCCTCCACAATATCCGGCCTTCTTAATCTCCGCAAACGTTCCGGCTCTTTGCCAGAAAGAAGATGGCTCTTGCCGCAAGGCGCATATTTAATTTTTCCTTTTTTAGTCAACCTGAATCTTTTGGCTACACCCTTTTTTGTTTTTAATTTTCCCATCGTCTTGCCTTTCCTCATTTTGGCGCCAACACCAATGAAATAACCCTGCCTTCTAAGGCAGGTTCTTTTTCTAGATTCGCCTCTTTTTGCGTATCCAGAATAAATCTATCAATAATCTTTCTTCCTAAATCCTGATGTTCCATCTGCCTGCCGCGGAAGAAAAGGTTTATCTTGATTTTGTCTTTCTTCTGCAGAAAATTAAGCGCCTGTTTTAATTTTACCTGATAATCGTGTTCGTCAATGTTGGGCTTAAAGCGGATTTCTTTTAAGCGGCCCTGGTGCTGATGCTTTTTGGCCTCGCGCTCTTTCTTCTCTTGGTCATACTTGAATTTGCTGAAGTCAATAATCCGGCAGACCGGGGGGTTGGCTGTCGGCGCAACCTCCACTAAATCCAAACCATGCTGGTCAGCCAGCTCTAGCGCCTTTTGGATGGGAACTACGCCCAACTGGCCGCCGTCTGCTCCAATTAAACGCACCTCGGGAACACGTATCCTTTCATTCACCCGGATAAACTTTTTTATCTTAACCACCTCCCCTATTTAAAGGTTACATATTATCTTTCAGGTTACATAAAGTTCCCTAAGGTTGCCTAAGGTTCCATAAGGTTACTGTTTAATTTCGCGTAACCTCATGCAACATCATGAAACCTCATGTAACATTATGTAACCTCTCGTTAATTTCTTTCTGTATTCCTTCTATAAACTCTTCTAATTTTTTACTTCCTTTATCCCCTTCGCCTTTTTTCCTTACTGCTACGGTCCCTGCTGCTAACTCGCGCTCGCCCACCACCAAGATATAAGGTATCTTATTTAACTCAGCATTGCGTATCCTTTTATCTAAGGTCTCCTTGCGGCTATCTAACTCTGCCCTGAGGCCGCTCTCTACCAGCAGGGATTTAACCTTTTGGGCATAATCCAGCAATGTATCTTTGATGGGAATGACGATAGCCTGCGTAGGCGAAAGCCACAAAGGAAATTCTCCTTTATAATGCTCTAGTAACGCGCCGATAAAACGCTCTAAACTTCCTAAGAGCACGCGGTGCAGCATAATTGGCTGCCCTTCTTTTCCGTCGGAGCCTACATAGGCGAGTTTAAATCTCTTGGGTAGTGCAAAGTCGCATTGGATCGTCGCGCACTGCCAAGTGCGTTTTAAGGCATCCTTTAATTTAATATCTATTTTGGGGCCGTAAAAGGCGCCTTCACCGACATTAATGGTATATTCCAGACCCTTTTCTTTTAAGGCCTCTTCCAAAGCCGCGGTAGCCAATTCCCAATCTTGCTCTGAGCCGATATATTTTTCCGGCCGGGTGCTTAATTCAATGCCTACTTCATTAAACCCAAAAACCCGCATCGTGTCAAATACAAAATCAATCACGGATTTTATCTCAGGTTTAAGCTGCTCTGGCAGGCAAAAGATATGCGCGTCATCCTGGGTAAACCCGCGCACGCGCAATAAACCATGCAGGACCCCGGCCTTTTCGTGGCGATAAACCGTGCCTAACTCAAAGAGGCGCAAAGGTAGGTCTTTATAGCTCCTAGTCTTGGCTTGATAAATTAAGATGTGGCCCGGGCAGTTCATCGGCTTTAAAACAAATTCCTTATTTTCTATTTTAAAGATATACATATTCTCTTTATAATATTCATAATGCCCAGAGGTCTGCCATAACCCGGCCTGCAAGATATGCGGAGTAATCACCATCTCATAACCACGCTTTAGGTGTTCCTGCTTTTCGTAATCTTCAATGATGGTGCGTAATATCGCGCCCTTGGGATGATAAAATACTAGGCCTGCGCCGGCCTCTTCATGGTAGATGTCAAACAATTCTAATTGCGGGCCTAATTTGCGGTGGTCGCGGTTCTTGGCCTCGGCTAAATTTTTTAGATACGCACCTAACTCTTCTTGCGTCGGGAAACAGGTGCCGTAAATCCGCTGCAACATCGGGTTTGTCTCTATGCCGTGCCAATAAGCGCCAGCCACAGACAATAATTTAAAGGCCTTAATTTCTCCAGTTGACTCTACATGCGGGCCGCGGCATAAATCCACAAAATCCTTGCCGGTTTTATATAAAGAGACTTTTTCGTCGGGGATTTCTTTGAGCAAATCTAATTTGTAATCTTCTTTTAATTTCTTAAAAAGTGCAACTGCCTCTTTTTTGGAAACCTCTTCTCGAATAAAGGGCGCGTCTTTCTTGATAATCTCCAGCATCTTCTTTTCAATCTTGGCTAAATCTCCGTCGCTAAACGGCTCTGCTTTCTCAAAATCATAATAAAAACCATCTTCAATAGCGGGGCCAATACCTAATTTCGCCTTTGGCCACA
>JACRHO010000017.1 GCA_016212045.1 Candidatus Omnitrophota bacterium
GCATCAGTAGATAACTCAAAATAGGTTATCTTCTGGGCTGTGGCACTTGCCTTTTTCATCGCCTCATAAGACAAAAGTATTGCTCGCGCCCCGGCTAAAGAGCTATTCCCGACAAATACAAAACGAGACCTATCCAAATCCGGCAGGAGCCCTATATTTATCGCATGCGTTATGTCAAGAGAGATGCCAAATCCGCCGGCAATAAAAAATTCCTTTACCTGATTAAATTCAAAACCCATATGTTTTACTAGAATCGCTGCTGCGGCATAAATTGCCGCCTTGGCGCGCTTTATATTCTCAATATCTGCCTCGGTAATCACGATATCGTTACTGGAGGCAGCTTCATCCTTAAAGGCAATGACAAACTCCCGTTCGGCCTCTACTTTTCTGATACGCGGATTTTTTATATTTTTGAGCTTGCCATCTTTATCTAAAATCTCCGCCTTTAACATCTGGGCAATAATATCAATGTATCCTGAACCGCAGATGCCGCGGGGCTTAGTTTCACCGATAGTGCTGTAAGTAACCTTTAAATCTTTACCAGAAATATTTACCTTTTGGATTGCTCCCTGCGTTGAGCGCATCCCGCAGCTAACTCCGCTTCCTTCAAATGCCGGGCCAGCCGAAGCAGCAGCAGCCACTAAAAATTCTTTATTGCCCAAGACTACTTCTCCGTTTGTGCCAATATCAATCAGGAGGCTCAACTGCTCTAATTCATCTAGGCCGCAGGATAAAACCCCGGCGGTGACATCGCCGCCAACATAACTGGAGACCCCGGGAACGCAGGATAATAATCCCCGCGGATTAATCTTTATCCCTGCCTCAGCCGCGCGAATCGTCGGCACAAAATTTGCCGTCGGCACATAAGGTTCTTTTCTAATATAAGTAGGGTCAACGCGCAGTAAAATATGCGCCATAGTCGTATTTCCTGCGCACAAGAGACAATTTACGTCATTGAGGTCAATCTGCTGTTCATGGATGAGCTCCTGGATAATCTGATTCATTGTATCAATAACAGCGTGGTGCAATCTTTCCAAACCATCTTGCTCTTGGGCATAGATAATCCGGGTAATGATGTCGCTGCCAAAACTGGCCTGTTTATTATAGGTGGCCCGCGTGCCTAAAATTTTCTTGCTATTTAAATCTACTAACTGACCAGAGATAGTGGTGGTCCCGATATCAAAGCATAAACCAAAATTCTTCTGGGAGGTATCGCCGGGCTCAATGAGCACAATCTCGGTGGTGCCGTTTCTTTTGCCCAGAGTCACAGTAACCTTCCAATCTGCCGCGCGCAGCAACTCGCCTAAACGACGAATATTCATAAGGCCGGTCTGCATAATCGGTATATCCTGAATGCGGCGGATTTGCCGGTATAATCTCTCTAAATCGCTGACCTTATCTTCCAAGTCCGGCGCAGGCAATTCTAGATACAATTTTGTGGCTAAAGGCGAATGTAGAAAAATCTCTTCGCCTAAAACAGAGACTGCTGGCTCTATCTCTTCTGCCTCAGAATAAAGCCCTTTAAGTCTTAATTCTAATTCCTGAGGCGTTAACTTTTCAAAATCTAATCTTGACTCAGGAAGAACCTCTATTTCTAAATCACTCTGGATGGTAGCCAGGCAGGCCAAATAAACCCCCTGACTCCTCTCGGCTAAACTTATCCTTCCAGTGGGCTGAGTAAAAACCTGTCCCTTTTTCACGATTACCTTGCATCTGCCGCAGACACCCTCGCCGCCGCAACTGGAATTAATATAAACTCCGGCGGAGAGGCTGGCCTGCAGAATAGTCTTGCCTTTCTCTACTTCTATACTCTTATTATCTGGATAAAATGTAACCTTGAATTTTTCCATACCTTACCCACTCCACCTCGTAGGTGGAAAATGGTGGGTTATAAATTTTTTAAAAAACTTGGGATGCCGGCTGCCTCTTTCGGGCCCACCACTACCTGCCAGCCGGATTTCTCTTCTAAATCTCCGCTGATTACTGCCACATAACCTGGGATAACCAGGCGCGTATGCGAAACCATATCTTTTAGGCCGAATTTCTGGATAGACTCGGCAATCTTCTCCGGCGTAAATTTCTCTGCTGCCCAGGCAGTTAATACCGACATACCTTCGGTATCCACGCTGATAATGTAAGAGGGCACTTTGCTGGCCTCTACCTCTGTTAATACTGTA
>JACRHO010000018.1 GCA_016212045.1 Candidatus Omnitrophota bacterium
ACATCTAACACAACGCCCACATCCAGCGAGCGGTTAGGAAAGAGGCTTAATCTGTGGCATTCAATAAATTTAGGGTTGTTGATGAGTTTAAACGTAGCGGCAAAAGCGGAGTTAAACCTTTCAATGTGGCCGACCTGCAGGATAAGTTTATTTTGGCGGCTTAAGCGGATGAGTAAATCCGCTTCCTTAAGGTTATTGGTGAAGGGCTTTTCGACCAGGGTATGAATATTATGTTTTAAAAAGTCCTGGGCAATTTGAAAATGGAGTTTTGTCGGCACGGCAATGCTCACCGCATCGACCTCGCCAAAGAGCTTGCGGTAGTCCGCGAAGCCCGCCACCCCCAATTCTGCGCAGAGCGCACTGAGCGAGGCCTGGTTAATGTCGCAGACAGCTGTTAGTTCGCAATTTGGGATTTGCCGGTAAATCCGGGCATGGATACTGCCTAAATGCCCTACCCCTACTACGGCTACTTTTAATTTTTCCATGAGCTAAGCATATCAAACTACTCGACAAAAGTCAATGAATATGGTATATTATCTTCTTAAATATTATTAAAAAGGAAGACTGATGAAGGATTACCGCAAATTATTCAGGTTTGCCCGGCCCTATTACGGGTTATTGGCGCTCTCAGGCATATTTATGGTGATAGTTACCTTTTTGGATGTCTTCCGCCTGAGCGCCATTGTGCCGGTGGTAGACAGGGTATTTACGAACAAACCCATTGTCTTTGCCAATACTAAACTGCCGGCCTTTATTGAGAATATCTTAAGCCAGTTAAATAATTTTTCGCCTTTACAGGTATTATATCTGCTGCTTTGGGTAGTGCCGATAGCGCTAGTTATTAGGTCTATCTTTGAATTCCTGCATTCCTATATTATGTCGGATGTAGGGCAAAAAGTCATCCGGGATGTGCGGACTTTAATCTATCATAAACTGCAGTCTTTATCCTTAGATTATTTCACCCAAAAAAGAAGCGGAGAGCTGGTCTCGCGGATTACCAATGATGTAAAATTAGTAGAGAATGCCGTCTCATACGCCATCACCGATTTAATCTACCAGAGTTTTCAGGTCATTTCCTATTGCTTGCTCACCTTTGTGATTAACTGGAGGATGGCCTTGATTTCGGTCATTATCCTGCCGATGGTGGCTATCCCGATGATTACCGTGGGCAGGGTCTTGCGCCGCCTAAGCAAAAGGTCGCAGGAGAAGATGGCGGATATCAACTCATTGCTCGTGGAGACTTTTATCGGAGTCAGGATTGTCCGGGCCTTTTGCGCGGAAAAAAGAGAAATAGAGAAATTCCAAAAACAGAATCAGGACTACTACCGCATTGCCATGAAGTCCATCAAAAGGATGCTGCTTCTGGGCATTGTGACGGAATTAATGGGGGTGGCGGTCGCGCTTTTTATTCTCTTCTACGGCGGGAGAATGGTGATAGAAGGCGGTCTCTCCTTTGGGACCTTTGCCTTATTTATGGCGGCGTTACTTTCTCTGATTAGGCCTTTTAAGAAATTAAGCCAGGTGAATGCGATTATGGAGCAGGCCGTGGCAAGTAGCAGCCGGATCTATGAGGTGCTGGACTTGTCTCCCACGGTAAAAGAGAAAGTGCAAGCCCAGATATTAACGGACTTTGAACATAATATCGTCTTTGAGGATGTCTCTTTTAATTACGCCGAGCAAGAGATTTTGACGGGGATAAACTTAGAAATAAAAAAGGGCGAGATCGTGGCTATTGTTGGCCCAAGCGGGGTAGGAAAGACTACTTTAGTAGATTTAATCCCGCGTTTCTACGACCCTAAAATTGGAAAGATATTAATTGACGGCAGGGAGATAAAGGAATTTACTTTAGAGTCCTTGCGTCAGCAGATTGGCATCGTCACCCAGGAGACTATATTGTTTAATGATACTATCAGAGGCAATATCGCTTACGGCAAGCCCTCGGCTCTCTCTGAAGAGATTAAGCAGGCAGCCATACAGGCGCACGCGCAGGAATTTATTCAGCGCCTGCCTTTAGGTTACGATACCATTATCGGAGATAGAGGAATGAAACTCTCTGGCGGAGAGCGCCAGCGCCTGGCGATTGCCCGCGCGCTCTTAAAAAATCCTCCGATTTTAATTTTGGATGAGGCGACTTCACAGTTAGATACTGCCTCAGAGCGTCTGGTGCAGGAGGCACTTGATAGATTGATTCAGGGCCGCACGGTTTTGATTATTGCCCACCGTCTTTCTACCATCCGCAATGCCCAGAAGATAATTGTGCTGGATAAAGGTAGGATCGTGGAAGAGGGCACCCATAAGGATTTATTAGAAAAACAGGGCCTTTACAGCCGGCTTTACCAGATGCAGAACCTCTGACCCCCAAGCCTAATTTTATATTTGTAATATCCTAACTTTATGGTATACTTGGAGATTAAACTGTGTAAAAATAAATCGATTATTTAGGAAGGGAGGAATTTAATTTGCCCACAGAGCTGATTAAGCAACTTTTAGAAGCCGGGGTGCATTTTGGCCACCGGACTTCGCGCTGGAACCCCAAGATGAAGAAATTCATCTTTGGCGAGAGAAGCAACATCTATATTATTGATTTAGAAAAAACCGCAGAGTGCATTAATAAGGCCAGGGATTTTGTCCTGGAGCTAACCTCTAAAGGCGAGACAGTTTTGTTTGCGGGCACGAAGAAGCAGGCCCAGGAAGTAGTCCGGCAGGAGGCCATCCGTTGCGGGATGTATTATGTCACCGAGCGCTGGCCAGGAGGCCTGTTGACCAATTTTTCTACCATCAAAAAGAGCATCAACCGCCTGAAAGAGATAGAAAAGATGAAAGAGGACGGCACCTTTGAGAAACTGACTAAAAAAGAGGTGGCGCATTTGGAAAAAGAGATGGGGAAATTAAGAAAGAATTTCGCCGGTATTGTGCAGATGGAGCAGATGCCTCGTGCCATCTTTATCGTGGATACCAAAAAAGAAGATACTGCTGTGCGCGAGGCCAGGCGCTTAGGTATCCCTATTATCGGGCTGATTGATACTAATGCTGACCCTGATATTATTGATTACCCCATTGCCGGCAATGACGATGCTACCAAGTCCATCAGGATGATTGCCAGTTTGATTGCCGACGCGGCATTAGAAGGGAGAAAGAAATTTTTATCCTATCTTTCGGAAAGCGGAGTAAGCCTCAAAGGTCTGGAGGCAGAAGAGGCGGAGGCGGCCGCTGTCCTTCCTGAAGAAGAGGTCAAGATAAAAGAGATTGAAGAGATTATTGAGACCAAGGAAACTCCTGAAGAAGAAGGACGAGCCACAAAAAGAGGCCGCCCCAGTAGGGTGCCAGAGGAAAAAGGAAAACCAAAGAGAAAGGTATAGTTTGAAATGAACCCCGCCCTTCCTAAAAGGGTTGGGGTTATAGATAGAAAGGAAGAGCGGGGTGAAAATATCTTTAGACCTGATCAAGGAATTAAGAAATTTAACCAGCGCCAGTATTTCTGATTGCAAGCAGGCGCTGGCTGATGCCGGGGGAGATATCAGGAAGGCAATAGAATTATTGCGTAAGCGCGGCCTTGAGCGCGCCAGCCAGAAAGATATGGCCGGGGCAAAGGAAGGAAGGATTGAGGCCTATGTGCATACCGGCAATAAAATCGGCGTGTTGCTGGAGGTCAGTTGCGAGACGGATTTTGTGGCGCGCAACAGCGATTTTTCTCAATTCACCAAAGATATCGCCATGCAGATCGCCGCCTCAGGCCCAACTTATATAAAAAAAGAAGACGTCCCTAAGGAGATTATTGAGCAGGAAAAAGATAAAGAAAAATTTTTTAAAGAGCATTGTTTATTAGAGCAGCCATTTATCAAGGACCCGACGATTATTGTCAAGGATTACTTAGGAAGTTTATTAGCCAAGTGCAGTGAAAATATCTCCATCCGCAGATTCACGCGCTATCAGATAGCGAAATGACCCCCAAGCCCGTCTATAAAAGGATAGTTCTGAAATTAAGCGGTGAGGCCCTGCAGGG
>JACRHO010000146.1 GCA_016212045.1 Candidatus Omnitrophota bacterium
TTCAGAAATGATAAAATCACCATAGCCAGAATCAGGAAGTTATCACCGCAAAAGATTGTGATTTCACCCGGGCCCGGAAGGCCGGAGGATGCCGGCATATCCTGCGCAGTAGTAAAAAAATTTAGTGGCAAGGTTCCTCTCTTAGGTGTTTGTTTAGGCCATCAGGCCATTGGCTATGCCTACGGCGGGCGCATTATCCCGGCAAAAAAATTAATGCACGGCAAAACTTCACTGATCTACCATAATAGAAAGAGTATTTTTAAAGGGATACCCAATCCCTTTGAGGCAACTCGCTATCATTCTCTGGTGGTAGAAAAAAAGAGCCTGCCGGAATGCTTAGAAATCATTGCCTGGACAAAGGAAGGCGAGATTATGGGCTTAAAGCACAAAGAGTATCCTTTATGGGGAGTGCAATTTCATCCTGAATCTATTTTAACGCAGGTAGGTAAAGATATATTAAAGAATTTTTTAAAACAATGATTAGAGAAGCAACCGAAAAGATAGTGCGCAACGAAAACCTTTCTCTAAACCAGATGGAAGAGGTAATGGAAGAGATGATGACCGGCAGAATAGAGACGCCAGATATTGTCTCATTTCTGGTGGCCTTGAATAAAAAAGGAGAAAGCATAGATGAAATCACCGCAGCAGCAAGGGTGATGCGCCGCCATGCGATTAAAGTAAAGACTAAACACAAGCTCATTTTGGATACCTGTGGCACAGGCGCAGATAACTCAGGTACCTTTAATGTCTCTACGGTTACTGCCTTTGTGGTGAGTGGCTGTGGGGTCGCTGTGGCTAAGCACGGCAACCGTTCAGTATCCAGTTGCTGCGGCAGCGCAGATATCTTGGAGGCCTTGGGGATAGATATTAATTTGCCCAAAGATAAAATAGAAAAATGCCTGGATGAAATCGGCATTGCTTTTTTATTTGCCCCGAATTTTCATCCGGCGATGAAATACGCAATGCCGGCGCGTAAAGAGATACGGCAGAAAACGATATTTAATATTCTGGGACCGCTGACTAATCCTGCAGGCGCCACCCATCAATTGCTAGGGGTCTACGATAGGCGCTGGATAAGAATTTTAGCTGAGGTTTTAGGTAACCTTGGCAGCCGGCAGGCCCTGGTAGTCAATAGCGAGGATGGCTTAGATGAAGTTACCACTACAGCCAAGACCTTTATCGCTGAATTCAAGCTTGGTAAGATTAAAGAGTACGAAATTACCCCGGAAGATTTTGGTTTTCAGCGTGCGGCTCTAGAAGATTTAAAAGGAGGAGATGTTCATTGTAACGCCCGGATTTTAATGGATATCTTAAAGGGAAAGATAGGCCTCAAGCGCGATATGGTAATCTTAAATTCTGCCGCCGGCCTTTATGTTGCCGATAAAGTAAATTCTATCAGAGAAGGGATAAGTTTAGCGGCTAGTTCCATAGATTCAGGCAGCGCCTTAAAGAAATTAGAATTATTGAAAGAGTATTCAAATAAATGAGCCCCGTTACAAACTTTGACTTACCAGTACAAGTTTATAACGGGGTAATAACTGGGGGGTTTGTAACGGGGTGAGCAAAAAAGATGTTTTAAAAGAGATTGTGCTCAAGAAACAGGAGAGGTTGGCTCTGTCCAAGCAGGCCTTAAGCGAAGAAGAATTAAAAACTAAGGTTAAGACACTTACACCCACACGGCCTTTTAGAGAGGTAATTAGTAAACCCCGCAGCATCTCTTTGATTGCCGAGATAAAAAAGGCCTCTCCTTCTCAGGGGGTAATCCGTCAGGATTTTAATCTTTTAGAAATTGCTAGAGCTTACCAGGAGGCAGGCGCACAGGCAATTTCGGTCCTGACCGAAGAAGATTACTTTTTAGGAAGCGTTTCTTACCTTAATGAAATAAAAAATGCGGTTGGTCTACCTATCTTAAGAAAGGATTTTATTTTCGAGCCCTATCAGGTTTACGAATCGCGTTGGTTTGGCGCAGACGCCATACTCTTGATTGTAGATTTACTCCCCAGAGAAAAATTAGCCAACTTAATTGGCATCGCGGAGAGTCTGGGTCTAGATTATCTCTTAGAGGTGCACACAGAAAAAGACCTCAAGAAAGCCCTAAGTTTAAAAGCGCCTTTAATCGGCATAAATAACCGGGATTTACATACCCTGGAGGTAGATTTTAAAACTACCGAAGACCTTTTTACGCTTATACCGAAAGATAAAATTGTAATAGTGGAGAGCGGGATAAAGATTCCTCAGGACGTTTTGTTCTTGAAAGTACTGGGGGTGGCTGCGGTTTTAATCGGTCAGGTCTTTATGGAGTCTGCGGATATAAAAAGAAAAGTAGAAGAAATAATGGGGTGGTAGTTGGTTAAGGTAAAAATATGCGGGATAACTAAGTGGGAGGATGCGCTAGTCGCTACTATTTTAGGCGCGGATGCCCTGGGTTTTGTCTTTTATAAAAAAAGCCCGCGCTATATAACTCCAGAGAAAGCAAGAGATATTATCAGATTAATCCCGCGTGAAGTAAAGAAGATAGGCGTATTTGTGAACGCCAAAGAAAGAAAGATAAAGCAGATTGCCAAAACCTGCTGTTTAGATATGCTGCAATTCCATGGCGATGAATCGCCGGCATTTTGCAAAAGATTTAAAAATTATAAGATAATCAAGGCCTTTAGAATTAAAGACAGATTAGATTTACAAGACATATTAAAGTATAGAGTCTTTGCCTATCTTTTTGATACTTTTACGCCATCTAAAGTTGGCGGCACGGGCAAAAAGTTTAACTGGAAACTCTTGAAAAGTATTGGTAAGATAAAGAAACCAATATTTCTCTCCGGCGGCCTGAATAAAGGAAATATCAGGCAGGCAATAAAAACCATCAAGTCGGACTGGGTGGATGTATCAAGCGCCGTGGAAACAAGGCCGGGCGATAAAGACAAAAAGAAAATCACGGATTTTCTTGAGACAGTAAAAAAGAGATGAAA
>JACRHO010000147.1 GCA_016212045.1 Candidatus Omnitrophota bacterium
GAGGGCGCCAGTAATGACCTGATGAAAGAGGAAGGCCAGAATAATATCAGTAGCCTGGAGACCAGTCTTACCTATGATAGCCGGGATAATATCTTTGATACCACTAAGGGCAATCTCTTTAGCGGCTCTTTAGAGGTAGCTGGCGGGCCGTTTTTTGGCGATAAGGATTATGTAAAATCTTTTATCCGTCTTTCGCAGTATGTTCCTTTGTTTAACGAGTCCTCTCTTGAGTTCAGGGGCCGCATAGGCCTGGCCAAGGCATATGATGATTCCACTGCCCTACCTATATATGAAAGATTTTTTGTCGGCGGCGCCTATACTGTCAGGGGTTACGACGAGAGAAAGGTCGGACCCATAGACCCCGCCACCAAAGATCCCCTCGGTGGCGAATCAATGTTAGTCGGCAATATAGAATATACGTATCCGCTTTTTAAATTTCTGAAATTAGCTGCCTTTTTTGATACCGGAAATGCCTGGGATAAATTAAGCAAAATTGGTTCCGGCGGTTTTAAATCCGGGGTAGGTTTTGGCCTAAGACTCAAAACCCCCATCGGCCCGATTATGCTGGATTACGGCATACCTTTAAATAAAGCGCCGGGTGAAGACAGAAAAGATAACGGACAATTTCACTTTAGCGCCAGCCATGGATTTTAAGTGAGGCCATAACTTATGGAGCATTATTTTAAAGAAAGTTGCGACATAAGTTATCTGGCCGAACTTACCCTTGACATTTTTTAAGTCTAAGTCTGATTCGCTAGCAAACTTTATTTCAAAAAATGTCAAGGGTTAAATTCGCAGACGCCCGCCTGCGGCGGGCTATGATTTATGTCGTCCGCCTGCGGCGGACTTCCATAAATCATCTGCTCATTTAAGAAGGAGGAAGCAAATGTATAGACGCATAACTGTATTTGCATTTGTTTTGGTTTTAATGTTTTCCGTAAGCCCTGTTTTTGCCGCGGATAAGTTTGCCTATGTGGATTTGAGCCGTATCTTTAGCGAATACGGCAAGACCAAAGACTATGATAAGGTCTTAAGCGACAAAGAACAGGTCTTCAGCACAGAAAGAGATAAAAAGTTAAATGACGTTAAGCAATTTCAGGAAAAGCTTAATATATTAAGCGAGAAAGAAAAGGCCACTAAGAAGACGGAATTAGAGACAAAGGTTAAGGCCTTTCAGGAATTTGACCGGCAGCAGCAGACTGACCTGCGCAAAGACCAGAACGATAAGATGGGAGAGATATTAAAAGATATTGAAGAGGCAGTCAAGCAATATGCGGAAAAAGAAGGTTACTCTATGGTTTTTAACGACCGCGTCTTGGTCTACCAGACGAAAAGCATGGATATCACCACCCAGATTATTGATATCTTAAATAAAGGATACAAAAAATAAGCGAGGCCATAACCCAGCACTTAGCATAAGTGCTGGGTTATATGGCCGAACTTACCCAGCACTAATTTGTTTAAACATACGTTGATTATCAAATTAGTGCTGGGTTAAATTCGCGCATATAACTTACTCTCCGCCTGCGGCGGATCGTAAGTTATGCGCTCATTTAAAGTGCGCAAGACCTTAAAAGAGATAGCCGAGATTATTGATGGTGAAGTAGTTGGGGACAGCGGCATAGTTATTACGGGAATCTCTGGTATAAAAGAGGCCGGGGCCGGCGACATTACCTTTTTAGCCAACCCCAAATACTCTGCCTTTATTGAGAAGACCAATGCCTCGGCTATTATTACCTCCCGGGAAATAGAAAGCGCCACAAAGCCCATCATCCGCACTGATAATCCTTCTTTGGCCTTTACCAAGATGATTTCCGCGCTTACGCCTACCCAGATAAAACATCCCCGCGGCATACATCCCACAGCAATATTAGGCAAAGATATTTCTTTGGCTAAAGATGTGGCTATTGGACCTTATGCAGTTATAGAAGATAATGTAACTATAGGCGAGGGGACGATAATCTATCCTGGTTGTTTTATCGGGCACGATGTTAAAATAGGCAGCGATACTTTAATCTACGCTAATGTTTCTATCCGCGAGCGGGTAAGTATTGGCAGCCGGGTAATTATCCACAGCGGCACAGTGATCGGCTCTGATGGTTTTGGTTTTGTTACCGTAGACGGCCGGCATCTAAAAATTCCCCAGACCGGGACAGTAGAGATAGAAGATGAAGTAGAGATTGGCGCCAATGTCACTATTGATCGGGCGCGTTTTGAGAAGACAGTGATCGGCAAAGGGACCAAGATTGATAACCTGGTGCAGATTGCGCATAATGTCATCGTCGGCAGAGATTGTATCATCGTTGCCCAGGTAGGCATCTCAGGAAGCACGACCTTAGGTAAGAACGTCACCTTGGCTGGCCAGGTAGGGATTGTGGGGCATATTAACATCGGCGATAACGTGATTGTTATGGCGCAATCCGGGGTGAGTAAATCCATACCTCCTGATACGATGGTCTGGGGTTATCCTGCCAAACCGCATGAGACTGCCCGGCGCATCAATGCCTGTGTGCAGAACCTGCCGCGGTTATATAAAACTGTAGAGGAACTGAAAAAAAAGATTGAGGCGCGAGAAAAGAATGGATAAGCAAAGGACTATTCAGCATGAAGCGACCTTAAAAGGCGTGGGTCTACATACCGCAAAAAAAGTAAACCTCACTTTTAAGCCCGCCGAGCTAGATTCGGGGATAAATTTTATCCGCACCGATATAGATACACACCCTGTCATCAAGGCCACTATAGATAATCTCATGCCGCAATCACCCAGTTTGCGCCGCACCTCCATTGGTAAGGATGACGTTGCGCTGAATACTATTGAGCATCTCATGGCAGTGTTGTCGGGCTTAGGGATAGATAATCTTTGTATTGAAATAGATAATGATGAGGTCCCGGGACTGGATGGTAGTGGTTTAAATTTTTTAGAGATATTGACCAAGGCAGGCATCAAGGAACAAGAAAAGGAACGCCGCTATTATTTTATTAAAGAGCCGCTCTACGTGGAAGAAGAGGGCGTGTCTCTGGCGGCCCTGCCATCCAATGAATTTAAAATCTCTTATACCCTAAACTATAATAACCCTTTTATTGATACCCAGTTTATGGATATCAAGATAGATAGTCAGACTTTTAAAGATGAGATTGCTAGTGCCCGGACATTTTGCCTGGAGGATGAGGTAGCGGAATTGCAGGCGCAAGGCCTCGGTCGCGGGGCAAATTATGAGAATACGCTGGTGGTGGGGGAAAAGGGTGTGATAAAAAATAAATTACGCTTTAGCGATGAGTTTATCCGGCATAAGATATTAGATTTGGTCGGCGATTTATATCTTCTGGGCGAACCCATCAAGGGCCATGTGATTGCCTTAAGAAGCGGCCATTCCTTAAACCTGAAGTTATTACAAAAAATTAACCAGCAAAGAAAAAGATATGCCTTGGGAGGAGTAGGCGCTAGCTATCATCCTCCCGAGGAAGAAGTGCTGGATGCCGATATGATTATGAAAATCCTGCCGCATCGGCCGCCCTTTTTATTTGTGGATAAAATTATTTCTTTAACTCAAGGTAAGCGCGCTGTGGGCGTCAAGAACCTTGCCCCCGATGACTATTTTTTTAAAGGGCATTTTCCCGGCCGGCCGGTGATGCCCGGAGTTTTGATTATTGAGGCAATGGCTCAAGTAGGGGGAGTAATGATGCTTGCCCCCCAAGAGCACCGCGGGAAACTTGCCTTCTTTTTAGCCATCAATAATGCGAAATTTAGAAAAACCGTTCTGCCTGGCGACCAATTGATACTGGAAGTAGAGGCAGGAAGGATAAAGTCCAAAACCGGCCAGGTGCATGCCAAGGCCCTTGTAGATGGGAAGATTGTGGCCGAGGCTGACTTAATGTTTGCCTTAGTTTAAGTCCTAGATATGCAAGTACATCCCAGCGCAATAGTTTCTCAAAAAGCAAAGTTGGCCGATGATGTCGTCATCGGCCCTTATACTATTATCGCAGATAAGGTCAGGATAGGTCCGGGCACAAGTATCGGAGCGCATTGTGTAGTTGAGGGAAATACTGCTATTGGAAAATCCTGCAAAATTTTTACTGGCGCAGTAATCGGCAGCCCTCCCCAGGATTTAAAATATAAAGGAGAAAAAAGTTTCTTAGAAATTGGTGATAACAATATCATCCGTGAATATTGCACCTTTAATCCCGGCACAGGCGAGAGTGGCAAAACTGTTGTGGGCAATAATAATCTTTTTATGGCCTATGCGCACGTGGCCCATGATTGCGTAGTAGGCAATAATTGCGTGATTGCGAATAATGGGACGCTGGCCGGGCATGTGACTATTGAAGATGGGGTGGTAATTGGAGGGTTGGCGGCGATACATCAGTTTGTCAGAGTAGGAATGTTATCTATCATCGGTGGCTGTTCCAAGGTGGTGCAGGATATCCCGCCTTACTCTACCTGCGACGGCCATCCGGCGCGGGTTTATGGATTAAATCTTATCGGCCTAAAACGTAATGTTATTCATAAAGATTCCATAACTGCACTGCACCGCGCCTTTAAGATATTATTGAATTCCGGTCTTGCGCTAAAACATATCATCACCAAGATTGAAAAAGAAGTAACCTCCAGCGCAGAAGTTGCATACCTCGTCAATTTCCTCAAGAATTCAGAAAGGGGTATTTCCCGTCCCTGCCGCTTAAACAAAGATTAAGATGGAGAAGATCGGCCTGATTGCCGGAAACAGAAGATTTCCGATTGTCTTTTCGCAAGCTGCCAAGGCCAAGAATTATGATGTGGTCGCCGTAGCCATAAGAGGAGATACTTCTCCCAAACTGAGTAAGATTGTGGAAAAGATTTATTGGATAAAAATCAGCGAGTTTTCTAAACTCTTTGAGATATTTAAAAAAGAGGGAATCCGCAAAGTAGTAATGGCCGGACAGATTAGCCCCTGGCGGTTATTCAGCAAAGAAGTAGAGAGAAGCCCGGAAATAAAAAACCTGCTTACTAACATTAAGGATAAGCGGGCAGATTCCATCTTTGGCGCCATTGCCCAGAGATTGGAATCTGGTGGCTTTGAATTGTTAGGCTCAACTACTTTTTTGGAAGATTTATTACCGGCTAAGGGAGTGCTTACAGATAGGCAACCTAGTCCTGCCGAATGGGAGGATGTGCATTTTGGATTAAGTTTAGCCAAAGAGATTGCGGATTTGGATATTGGCCAGACAGTGGCAGTGAAAGATAAGGCGATTGTGGCGGTGGAGGCATTAGAAGGGACAGATAACTTAATCCGGCGCAGCGCAAGAATTTGCCGGAGCGGCTTTACCGTAGTAAAGGTAAGTAAGCCTAATCAGGATATTCGCTTTGATATACCGGTAGTAGGATTAAATACGCTTAAAAATCTTATCCGGGCTAAAGGCAGTTGTCTGGCAATTGAGGCCGGCCATACCTTATTTCTGGATAGAGCCAAAAGCATCGCATTGGCGGATAAAAGAGGTATTTCTATAGTCGCGGTATAATAAAATCTTGACAGGGCGGGAAATATCTAGTATAAATAAATGAAGCCCAAACTTATGGAGTCCGCCGTAGGCGGACGACATAAGTTTGTTGGCTGAATTTACCCTTGACAATTTTTGAAATAAAGTTTGTTAACAAACCAGATCCAAACTCAAAAATTGTCAAGGGTTCAATTCGCGCAAATAACCCAGCACTTATTTGCTGAGATAATAAACAATTCAAATAAGTGCTGGGTTATGCGCTCATTGAAAAAGGAGGTTAAGCATGGCAAGGTTATTGGGGTCAAAACCGACAGAATTTCGTATTCATGCGCCAAAGGCAAGGCGGGTTACCTTGGCCGGTAGTTTTAACAACTGGAATACCCGGTCGCTTTCAGCAAGAAGAGACCCGCAGGGTAACTGGATAGCTAAGGCAAGCCTGAAGCCGGGTAAATATGAATATAAGTTTTTTGTCGACGGCAATTGGGTGAACGATCCTAACTCTCATTGGGCAGTTACTAACAATTTCGGAACCCAGAATAACGTCGTAGAGATAAAGTAACTCTGATTAAAGAGATTTTATGCAATTTTAACATTAAGGGCGCCAGAGCTAGTGGCGCCCTCTAATTTTATGAGATATATATACGGACCGGTAAAATCGCGCAGATTAGGTTTATCTTTAGGGATAACTCTTACCCCTTGCAAGATATGCAGTTTTAACTGTGTCTATTGCCAGTTAGGCCGGACTACAAATCTCACCAGAGACAGAGAAGAATACATACCGAATCAGGAGATATTAGAAGAATTCAAGTTGTGGCTAGAAAATAATAGGCAGGCGCAAGCCGCTTTAAATTATATCACCCTCTCTGGCGCGGGCGAGCCCACCTTACATATAAGAATCGCCGAATTAATCCGCGAGATTAAAAAGATAACTTCTCTGCCGCTAGCCGTCATTACCAATGCCTCTTTATTCAGCGATGCTGCGCTACGACAGGCGCTCTTACCTTGCGACTTGATAGTTCCTTCTTTAGATGCGGTTAGCCCGCAGGTCTTTGCCAAAGTTGACCGGCCCCATCCGGAAATTAAAATAGAAGAAGTTATTGAAGGTTTGGTACAATTCCGCCGGGAATTCAAAGGTAAGATATGGCTTGAGGTGATGCTGGTGCGCGGTATCAATGATGATTTAAGGCAGATTAAAAAATTAAGAGAGGTAATTGACAGGATTAATCCGGATAAAATTCACTTGAATTCTCCGGTGCGCGCCACTGCCGAAGCCAATATCTTGCCCGTAGATAAAAAGAAGTTAGAAAAGATTAAGGAAATTTTAGGCGAGAACTGCGAAGTTATCTAAAACCCCTTTCCACCTCGTAGGTGGAGAAGGTCTTGCGCCTGTAGCTCAATTGGATAGAGCGCTAGCCTTCGGAGCTAGGCGTTGCTGGTTCGACTCCAGCCAGGCGCATTAATATTGTGTAATGTTGAATGTGTAATGTGTAATGCCTGAAATAGTTTGACGGTTAAAAATCCGGATGATATAATTTTTCATTACACATTAAACTTTACACATTACACAATTAATCTGGGCCATTAGCTCAACTGGTGGAGCAAATCCCTCTTAAGGATGAGGTTGGAGGTTCGAGTCCTCCATGGCCCATTTTTAGATCATAGGTTATAGGTGTTAGGTGATAGGTAAAAATTACGAACTCATTGAACACACCGCAGATATCGGCATCCGTGTAAAGGGCAAGGACTTAAAAGAGGTATTTAAAAATACTGCCCTGGCGATGTTCGATATCATTGCAGAGAAGAGAACAGATAACAGAGAACAGATAACAGAGAAAATTATGATAAAACAAAAGGCAGACAATTTAGATGAACTTTTCATAAATTGGTTGAATGAACTTCTCTCTTTATCGGCGACAAAAGAAAAGATTTTTTGCGAATTTAATTTTAAGAATTTAGACGAAAATAATTTAGAGGCAGAAGTCGGCGGTTGCGACATCAGAGATTATAAAGTAAACACTGAAATCAAAGCCGCAACCTACCATCAGTTGAAGTTGGCGCAGATTAGTTCTGGCTGGCAGGCAGAGGTGATTCTTGACGTCTGATTTATTATTAGAAAAAATTGACGATTATCGCTGGCGCATACCTAAATCATATAAACCGGGGATGCGCGTGCCGGGGATTATTTATGCCGACGAGAAATTACTGAAAGATATCCGTCAGGATAAGGCCTGCGAGCAGGTGGCGAATGTGGCATTTTTGCCGGGGATTGTCAAGGCGTCTTTGGCAATGCCGGATATACATTGGGGATATGGGTTCCCTATTGGAGGGGTTGCGGC
>JACRHO010000145.1 GCA_016212045.1 Candidatus Omnitrophota bacterium
CCTTTAAAGGTATATAGGTGCTCTGGCCGCCAAAGATTTTTCTCCCCACAATCCGACGGGCATATTCTACGGGAATTTTTCTGTAGCCCTGGGTCACTAAAATTACGGCAAAGACCACGCCTGCCAAAAAAGTCGCCATAATCAAAAGCGTTAACGGCTGGATTTGTTTGCCTTTTAAGACGACGAACAATTGATGCATTGCCGCAGGAATTCTAGAGATAATACCGGCGGTAATCACCAAGGATATGCCGTTGCCAATGCCCCGTTCCTGGATCTGCTCACCCAGCCACATAAAAAATATTGTGCCAGTAGTAAGGGTAAGCACAGTCAGGATTCTAAAGCCCCAGCCCGGCTGCATCACAATTTTTAAACCCTCAAAGCGCGCCGGATTCTCTAACCACAAGGAAATAAAGAATGATTGAATTACCGCCAAGACTACTGTTCCGTATCGCGTGAATTGATTGATTTTTTCGTAACCGACTCTACCTTCCTTGGCTAATTTCTCCAGTGCCGGGATGACCGCAGTCAAAAGCTGCATAATAATTGAGGAAGAGATGTAGGGCATAATCCCTAAGGCAAAGATAGTTAATCTCTCCATTGCCCCGCCAGAAAACATATTGATGATACCAAAGAGCGTTCCGCCCTGGGCCTTGCCTAGGCGGCTAAAAAATTCACTTAAGGCGCTGCCATCTATGCCGGGCGTAGGAACATAACAGCCGATGCGATAAATCGCCAACAGCGCGCCTGTAACGATTAGGCGTTTTTTTAAATCCGGAATCTTAAAGGAATTAACTATTGCGTTCAGCATTTTCTCGCAAAACTTCTACTCTGCCGCCGGCGCTCTTTATTTTTTCTTCGGCCTTTTTGGAAAAGGCGTGCGCCTCTACCACCAGCGGCTCTTTAACTTCGCCGTCGCCTAAAATTTTAATCCAGCGCTCTTTATCTTTAATCAGCCCCTTATCCTCTAAGAGCTGCGGAGTGATAACTTTATCTTTCATCCTGACTAAATTTTCTAAATTTACAATCTGGTATTCTTTATGACTTCTTCCGGAAAAACCCCGCTTGGGTATTTTGCGGATCAGCGGCGACTGCCCCCCCTCAAAACCTAAATAAAGATGCTTTCCTGAGCGGGAGGTCTGACCCTTACTGCCGCGGGTAGAAGTTTTGCCGTGCCCGGAACCAGAGCCCCTACCTAAAATCTTCCGGTGCTTGTGGCTACCTGCAGCAGGTTTTAAGTTATGCAGTCCCCAGATGCGGGCAATCTGTTTGGATACCTTCTGCGGAACAGATTTCTTTTTTAATCTCCGCTTACTACTCTTGCGGACTTTCAAGGGTTTCTTCTGGAGTATTTTCTTTTTCATTTACTTGTGTTTGAAGGCCGGTCTTTAAATTTTTCAGGCCCTGCACTGTGGCCTTGATGACATTGATCGGATTATTGGATTTAAGACACTTGGTAAGGATATCCTTAATCCCCGCAGCCTCACAGACTGCCCGCACTGGCCCGGCAGCAATAATCCCGGTTCCTTCAGAGGCAGGCTTCAATAATACCTTGGCTGCCCCGAACTCGCCGATAATCTCATGGGGTATAGTTGTCCCTTCGATGTAAACTTTGAAAACTTCTCTTTTGGCTTTGGTCAGGGCCTTACGGATGGCCACTGCTACCTCATTAGCCTTACCCAGGGCAAAGCCAACGCGGCCTTTGCTATTTCCAATCACCACCAACGCGCTAAAAGAAAGTTTCTTGCCGCCTTTAGTTACCTTTGTCACGCGGTTAATCGTAATAATCTTTTCAATAAATTCAGGTTGTTCAATATTTAATTCCCGCATCTTAAAACTTTAACCCCCCTTTTCTTAAACTCTCGGCAAAGGCCTTGACCCGGCCATGATAAAGATAACCAGCGCGGTCAAAGATAATCTCATTAATCCCTTTTTCCTTTAATTCTCGAGCAAAACGCTCGCCAAAGGCCTCTGCGCTCTTGATATTACCTCTCCCCGGAATACTCTGTTTTACTTCTGGGTTCGCGCTAGAAAAAGAAAATAAAATCTTATTATTTACATCATCTATAACCTGGGCAAAAATATTTTTTAAACTGCGGCGGATAACTAAGCGGGGTTTATGAGCTTGGCCTTGTATGTGTAACTTGATCCGCTTATGCCTTTTTAACCTAGAAAGTTCTTTTTTGTTCTTCATGATTATTTAGCGCCGGTAGTGGCCTGGGCCTTGCCTATCTTCTTTTTTACATATTCGCCCACAAAACGGATGCCTTTACCTTTGTATGGCTCAGGCGGAAATACCGCGCGAATCTCATGGCTAACCCTACCGACCACTTCTTTATCAATGCCCCTGACCACGATCTGATTGGGCTTGGGGGTTTCAATTTTAATCCCTTCGGGAACAGCAAAATTTACCGGATGCGAAAAACCCAATTGCAGATTTAAATTATTGGCTTCGCTCTTCGCCTTAAATCCTATGCCGATGATCTCCAATTCTTTAACGTAACCTTCAGTTACGCCTTTAATCATATTGATAATTAAAGCGCGGGTCAGGCCGTGCAAAGATTTGTCTAATTTGCTGTCGCCTAAGCGGGTTACCAAGAGTTGATTATCTTTTATCTCTACTTTCACGCGGTCGCGAGTAGAATAATACAGTTTTCCTTTAGGACCTTCCACAAAGACAGTGCCGTCTTTAACTTCTATTTTTACTGCCTGTGGTATGGTTACCGGTTTCTTGCCTATCCTTGACATATCTTTTTCCTACCAAATGTAAGCCATCACTTCGCCGCCCAGATTCTGGCTCCTGGCTTCTTTATCTGTCAAAATTCCTCTGGGAGTAGAAATAATCGCCATGCCCTTACCCCGCAGCACCAGAGGCACTTTATCCTTTTTTACATAAATCCGCAGGCCCGGCCGGGATATCCGTTTTATATTTGCTATTGCGGATTTGCCGGAAATATACTTTAAATAAATCCTTAAGGCCCCCTGCTTTTTATCCTCAATTAACTTAAAATTATCAATGTAGCCTTGTTTTTTAAGAATCTCCAAAATGTCTTTTGTCGTTTTAGATGCTGGCACATCCACGTTTTCTTTTTTGGCCATAATCGCATTGCGGATGATAGTAAAGTTATCGGCAATCAAGTCTGTCCTGGACATTTTAATGAGCAGATGATTTATGGAGCACGTAGTGCGACATAAATCATAGCACTCCTTTCTTTTAGTGTTTGATGCGTCTGCGAATTAACCCTTGACATTTTTTGAGTCTAATTTTGATTCGCGAGCAAACTTTATTTCAAAAAATGTCAAGGGTAAGTTCGGCCACATAACTTATGTCGCTATTTCTTTTAAATATGGCTCCATAAGTTATGGCCTCACTTACCAACTGGCTTTTTTTACGCCGGGAATTACGCCCTGCCAGGCCAATTCCCGAAAACAGATGCGGCAGAGTTTAAATCTCCTTAAATAACCGCCTGAACGGCCGCAGAGCGGACAGCGGTTATACTGGCGCGCGGAAAATTTTGCCTTCCTCTTCCACCTGGCGATCTGTGAATTCTTTGCCATTTTACGTTACTCTTTTCTTCCAAAGGGTATACCAAACAACTTTAATAATTCCAAAGCCTCGTCTTTATTTTTCGCCTTTTTAATCACAAAGGTGATATCCATGCCTTGGGTCCGGCTGATTCTATCGTAATCTATCTCAGGAAAGATGGTCTGTTCAATAATACCAATGGTATAATTACCGTTCTGGTCAAAGGAATCAATAGAGACACCGCGAAAATCGCGGATGCGCGGCAGGGCGACATTGATCAAGCGGTCCATAAATTCATACATCATCGCCCGACGCAAGGTTACCTTGCAGCCGACGGGCTGGCCTTTTTTCACCTTAAAGTTAGAGATAGCCTTCTTGGCCCGGCGCATTACCGGCTTCTGGCCAGTAATCAAGGCCAACTCCTCCATGGATTTCTCTAAAAGTTTAATATCCGTAAGCGCCTCTCCCACGCCCATATTGACCACAATCTTATCTACCTGCGGCACGGCAAGCCTATTCTTCAGGCCAAAGGCCTGCATCAATTGGGGGACAATCTCTTTTCTGTATCTTTCTAATAATCTGGGCGCCATTTTTAAATCGGCTCCTTGCAGGATTTACAGACCCTGGATTTTGTCCCGTCTTTCAAAGCGCTAAAACCTACGCGCACTGGCCGGTTGCAATTTTTACATAAAAGCATGAGACTTGCCATACTAATCGGCGCCTCCAAAGAAATAATCCCGCCTTGCTGGTCTTCGCGGGTCTTGCGCTTGTGTTTCTTCACTAAATTTATTCCTTCCACCAGCGCTTTTTTTATCTTAGGAAAAACTACCACTACCTTGCCCTTTTTACCTTTATCGTTGCCTTTAATCACCTGAACGTTATCGCCTCGCCTTATCTTAACCATTAAATCACCTCAGGCGCCAGAGAGATAATCTTGGTAAAATTCATCTCTCTTAATTCCCTGGCCACTGGGCCAAAGACCCGGGTGCCGCGGGGGTTTAATTGCGCATCAATAAAGACAATGGCATTACGGTCAAATCTCAATATCGAACCGTCAGGCCGCCTGAGCGGGTGTTTTGTCCTGACGATAACTGCCTTGGCTACCTCTCCTTTTTTAATAATCGCGCCCGCAGAAGACTCTTTTACATTAACATTGATGATGTCGCCTAAACAGGCAACCTTGCAGTTCTTCTTGCCAAAGACAGAAATACAGGAGGCGCGTTTGGCGCCGGTATTATCTGCTACGTCTAAAATGCTTCTCAGCTGAATCATCAAACCTCTTCCTTAAGTTCTAGATGCGCAGCCGCTGCCTTTTTGATTACTGCCAGCAGCCGGAAGCGCTTGTCTTTGGATAAAGGCCGGGTCTCCTCTATCTTTACTGTGTCGCCGATCTTGGCGAGATTCTTTTCGTCGTGGACTTTAAATTTATTAAACTTCCGGATTATCCGGCCATATTTAGGATGCTTGGCGCTAAAGGAAATCTTTACGATAATCGTCTTCTGCATCCTGTCGCTTATGACTGTCCCGATAAATTCTTTTCGC
>JACRHO010000148.1 GCA_016212045.1 Candidatus Omnitrophota bacterium
CTTCCATACCCGCCACCACAATAATCACCTTTGCCTTTTTGATTATCTCCAGATTCTGCAATAAGCGATGCACGCCGGCCACGCCCACATCATAAAGCCTCGTTACGCGGTTACCCATCACCTCTAAGGTACCCACTGCCTCTTCAGCAACGGGAATATCGGCTGTGCCAGCGGTAATCACTGCTACTGCGCCTGCTCTAACGAAAGCCTTTTTCGCCAGATAACCTAATTGCCCTTGCGGATTATATTTTAATTTAGAAAAGGAATTTTTAAGATAGGCGAAGGTTTTTCTATCTAACTTCGTAAGCAGTAAATCCTGCTTGTCTTTGATAAACCGGGCAATGATTTTTTTTAACTGCTCTTTGCTTTTCCCCGGGCAATAGATTACCTCGGAAAAACCCCGGCGTTTTTTTCTATCTATATCCAACTTGGCAAAGCCAAGTTCACAAAAACCCCGCTCAAGAACCATAATATTTTATTATCCTCGGAATATAATCAACAGTATTATAATGATAATGATGGCCGATACGATATAAAAATCATTAAAATAGAGAAAATCCCTGACTCTGTCATTAAGGGAAGACTCCAGGGGTGTTTTAGGCCGGATGACGAGTTTATGCTTCCGACGGTATTCTTCTACCTGCTGGCGCTTGAATCTTAAATACAAACCGCCGATTTTATAAGCAGGCAGTTTTCCGCTTTCTGCCAAATCTATCACTTCCTTCTCAGAGATGCCTAAGATTAAAGAGGCATCCCTGATAGTCAAAAGTTTTTCTTCTGCCATTTCTTCCTGCTATTTTTCTACTTTACCGGCGGCAATCCAGGAATCTACTGCCTTGCGTTCAAATTTCCAGTCTGTGCCCTCTTTAAGTGCCGGCACCTTGCCTGAATTTGCCCACTCCATAATAGAATTCAAATCTACCTCTAAATAACGCGCCAGTTCTTCCGCATTCATAAAATCATGCAGCATCAAACAATGGCCTTCCAACACCGCTCCCTCAGCAACGTTTAATTTTGCCGGATAAATATCGCCTTCTACTATTGCCGTAGGTAACAGCGTCAATCTCTCCTTGGCCGTTATTCTCCCCTTTACCCGGCCGGCAACGATAATATTATCTCCTGTTATATCCGCAGAGACTGTCGCGCTGGGGCCAATGGTCAAATTACCTTTTACATCAAGGCTGCCTTCAAATTTACCGTTGATGCGCAGGTTTACCGGATCCTTAAAACTCATTGTCCCCTGCATCCGGGCATCCACATCCAGAATCTTTTCTTCCAATCTCTTTTTAAAGGCCATCTGAAATCACCCCCCTTCGTTATTTCTTCTCAAATATTATATCCTCGGTGTATCTCAAGAGTAAAAGGGTAACTAAAGCCAGCACCGTAGTAAACGCACCGGCCAGATAAAAGCCGCAGCCTATGGCTAAGCCAATGCCTGCCACTACCCAGAGGCTGGCGGCAGTAGTCAGGCCTCTAATCCCTTGCCTCTCTCGAATAATTGTCCCTGCGCCCAAGAAGCCAATACCGGTGATGACGCCTGCGGCAATCCGGGCAGGGTCTAAAGGAACCTGATTTCTATATATATCAAAAACGTAGATGGATGTCAACATGATAAGGCAGGAGCCCAAACAAACTAAAATATGCGTGCGCAATCCGGCAGTGTGCTTGTGCAGCTGGCGTTCCAAGCCCACTAAACCACCTAAGACAAGAGATAAAACTAAGCGCCAAATAATCTCTCCATCATTCGGCATATTCCACCTCCCTTCTCAACCTAATTCCACATTCAAGTCTTGGCTTGAGCGATAACCTTTTCTAAATAATTGATAGCCCAAACCCGCTACCATAGCGGCATTATCCAGACAAAGTTTATTTTTAGGAAAATATATTTTTAATCCCTCTCTTTTAGCTGCCTCCGTAAATTTCTCTCTCAATCTTTTATTCACTGTCACTCCGCCGCCGACAACCAAATTTTTGCTCTTTTTTAATCTGCAAGCCAATAATGACTTTTTAATCAAGGTATCAATCACCGTCTCCTGAAATGAAGCAGCAATATCTGCTTTACTGGTGACTTGGTGACTTGCCTGCCCCGAGCGTAGTCGAGGGGGTGACTTGGTGACTTGATATAATACTGCGGTTTTTATGCCGCTAAAACTAAAATCTAAGGGATTTTTTGTCTCTGAACAACTAAATTTTATCCTTTTGGGATTGCCTTTTTGCGCCATCCTTTCAACAAAAGGCCCACCAGGATAACCTAAGCCCAAAATCTTGGCTACTTTATCAAAGGCCTCGCCACCTGCATCATCTAAGGTTGCGCCGAGCAGTTTTATTTTATCAAAATCTTCCAGATAAAATAAACTCGTATGCCCCCCAGAAACTACCAACGCTACAGCAGGCAGTACCTTTTCTGCTGACAATAGACCAGCATAAATATGGCTATAAAGATGGTCTATGCCTAACAAGGGGATGCCTAAACTCAAGGCAGTAGCTTTGGCAAATGATATTCCCACTACCAACGAACCCAAAAGCCCGGGTCCAGAAGTTACGCTCACCAGACCTATCTTTTTTAAATTAACCCCTGCCTCCTTAATGCTCGTATCAGCAACCTGGGTTATTGCCTCCAGCTGCAGACGAAAGGCAATCTCCGGAACCACGCCGCCGTATTTCTGGTGAAACTTAAGGCTGGAGCTGACGACATTAGAAAGAATTTCCCTGCCGTCTTTTACTACTGCGGCTGCGGTTTCATCACAGGAAGTTTCAATCCCCAGCACATACATAATTTCGCTTCTCTCTAACTAATTCATTCACTTTAGGTCATCCGGATATCCGGCAATCTGGGACTGGGTTATCCGCATATCCGGTTATCCGGGATAATTTCTGTTCCGGATACCCTGATTTCCGGATTTCCTAGTCCCGGATACCCCGTTCACCGGCTAACCATAACATACTATATACTTTTACCATCTATCTCACCAACTCCGATACATAAACAAACTTGTATCCTTCTCTTTCCAGCTGCGGCATTACTTCTTTTAAGACCTCCAGGGTAACTTTTTGGTCGTGACCAATCCCAATCGCCTGGCCATAAAGACGGGCTTTATTTTTTAACTTATAAATCTGGCCTTTAATATACTCGGCATTTTCTACGTTATCCAGAAAGACATCCCTTCTGGCATACCTTAAATTCATTTCTCCAGCAATAACAGAGGCGATAGAACGGCTTGAGACAATGCTGTCTAAAAAATAAAGGCGCTTTCTTTTTAATTCTTTTAAGATAATCTTCATTACCTGGCGGTCTTCGGTAACCCTGGAGCCCATGTGATTTGAGACGCCTCTAGTATAAGGCAGGTCCATTAAATCGCGGTTAATGATATTTCTTATAGTTGCCTCATCCATTGAAACCATAATGGTATTCTGCTCTAACCTATACTTCTCATGCGGCTCCATCGGCAAATGCAAGATTATCTCAAATCCATTTTTGTGCAATTCTTTAGCCACAGCAACAGAAAAACTTAAATGCGGCAATACGGCTGCGGTGAGGGGATAATTTAGCTGCCCGGCAAGATAAAGATTATTAGTATTATAGCCCCAATCGTCAATCACGATGGCAATCTTAGCTTTTATAACTGGACGGACCTTGACTATTTTCTTGGGCCTCGTGATGGCGATAATCAGCAGAGTCTCTAGAATAATAATTGCGCTCAAAACCCCAATAGTTATTTTATATTTACGATACTTTCTCACTTTCAATGAGCCCATAACTTACGATCCGCCGCAGGCGGAGAGTAAGTTATTTGGGCGAATTGAACCCTTGACATTTTTTGAGGTTATGATTGCTTTCGGAATCAAACTTTATTTCAAAGAATGTCAAGGGTAAGTTCGGCCAGACAACTTATGTCACTTCGTTCCATAAGTTGTGGCCTCACTTATTTTCTTATACACCTTCAAGCCTTTTAGGATATCCACGGCGCGCGCCAGCTGATTATCCGTCTTGTAATCCAGAGGCTGAGCTTTGACTTTTTCTATCTTCTCTTTATTCTCTAATTCTTCAAAGACCTCTTCGGCTTTTTTAACCGGTACCTCATCTTTAAGGGCTAACTCAATCTTTGCCTCTTCCACAATAATGTCCGGGGTAACGCCCTGACCATGTATAACCTTACCCAAAGGCGTAAAATATTTGCTGGTAGTAAGGCGCAAGGCCGAGCCATCGCTTAAGGGAATGACGGTCTGAACCGAGCCTTTGCCAAAGGACTTAATCCCGACGATAATGGCGCGTTTATAATCCTGTAGCGCTGCCGCCACTATTTCGCTGCCTGATGCCGAGCCTTCGTTAATCAAAACTACCATAGGTATTTCTAAGATAGGATTATTAGAGTGCGAGAAAAACTCTAAGTTTTGCGCGCTCTTACGGCCCTTGGTAGACAAGATGAGTTTATCTTTGGGAATAAATTTCTCCGCCACCTTAACGGCTACATCCAAGAGCCCTCCGGGATTATTGCGTAAATCTAATATCAGCGCATCCATCCCACCTTTAGTTAAATTGCTTAAGGCGATATTTAGATC
>JACRHO010000021.1 GCA_016212045.1 Candidatus Omnitrophota bacterium
AAACCGCGAGGGGCAGATTTTTTGTATCGGTGACAAGCCCATCTGTATCAGCAAAGGCGCTCTCGTAAGTCAATGCCCCTCTTCCTCTATCCTCTTTTTTTACGTAACGGATATTACTTGAGTGAACTTGTTTTGCAGAAATTAAATTCCGGTAATCAATACCTAATTCTGCCAAGAAAGACCGGCGTTGGGCTAAAGAATTATGGGTATCTCCGTATAAGAGCGACATATTCTGGTGCCGGCGTAAAGAAAAACCAAAGACTAAATGATTATTTTCAGGAAACATTGACGGCGACGATCTTATCTCTAGTTTTGTGCCCCTTGATTATTTTTAAATGATATTTTTTTACCTTTAGGTATGCGGATAATAATTCTATCAGCTGGGTATTAGCCAGGTTATCCTGCGCCGGCTTGGTTAAGTAAACCTTCAGGCGGCCATCTTCTTCTTTAATGAGATTTTTGCTTGCGCGCGGGATGACGCGGATCTCTAGCAGCATCTTAAAAGTTATTTGCTCTCTATGACCTTGGTATCCTGTATATTGGTCAGCCGGTCGGATAAGCGCTCTAATTTCTTCTGGCTGTCGTCGTATTTATGGCTGGCATCGCTAAGGTGGCTGCCTAAAGTATCAAAATCTGCTTTAAATTTATTAATTTCTACGGAAAGCATGCTTAAGCTCTTTAGGATGGCCTTGGCATTCTCCTCTATCTTTAATCCTTTTAGCCCCAGGCAGATTACCTGCAGATAGGCGTAAAAGGTATTGGGCGAAACAGGGATAACCTTCTTGGAGATAAAATAGGAAAATAAGTCCTCTTTGATAATAGTCTCGTAATAGACATTTTCTGCTGGAATATACATCAGGGCAAAATCATAGGTATTCTCTTCGGGAAGGATATATTTTGAGGCAATCTCATCCACTCTGGTTTTTACATCCTGAAGAAATTTGCGGCGGTGCAACAATTTGCTCTGCTCATCAGGGGCGTCCTGTATTTTCTGGAAATTCTCTAAGCTAAACTTGGCATCAATAGGCACCAAGCGCTCGCCCAGGCGGATTACCGCATCAATGGTATCGCCCTCACGGAACTGATACTGCATCTGGTAATATGCCTTGGGCAAGACCTGCGCCAATAAATTTTCTAAGAGCGTCTCTCCCATCTGGCCGCGGAATTTCGGGGCGCGCAAGAGTTCCTGGAGGCTGGAGATATTTTTGCCGACCTCATAAATCTGGCGGTTAGTCTCCTCAAGCCGGCCTAACTTCTCATGCACCCCGCCAAACATCGTCGTAGCATTACCCAGGCTCTGGCCGATGACCTTATTGGACTCCTGCAGGGACTGATTCATCTGGTTCAGGCGCTCATTAACCTGGCTAGAAATCTTCAAGACAATAAACAAGGTAGCCAGCGACAAAGCTATAAATAAAATCCCGATTAACCAGAACATATTTTTATTATACCACCTTCTTTCAACTTCTTAAAGCAAATAATCCTTTTTTATCCTTTTGACGCTTTTAAAGATATTGGTCTTGACTTCCGGGCAGACCCTTTTTAATTGGCTAATAATCTGAGAGATTTTCGTGCGCTGGGAGGTAATGGAGTTGGGGCAGGCGCATTTCTCGTGCGGAAAATCGGCTTCTCTGGCAAATCTCTTAATCATATCTTCATCAACATAGGCCAGCGGCCGAATAATTACAATCTTTCCTTTAAATAATTCCTGCTTTGGCGACATCGCCGAAATCTCGCCCTGAAAAAATAAATTTAATAAAATTGTCTCTACGATATCGTCTTTATGATGGCCAAGGGCAACTTTGGTGCAGCCAAAGCGGTTGGCGGTTTCAAAGAGTGCCTTTCTCCTGTTCCAGGCGCACCAGAAACAAGAGATATCTTTGCGGGTCTTGCCCTTAAGTATATCTACTTTCTCAATATGATAGTTCACGCCCAGTTTCTTAAAATATTCGGCTAAAATTTTCGGATGCTGGCAGGGGTATCCCAAATCAATATGCACTGCCAGAAGTTCGTATTTTATGGGCACAAACTTGCGCCGGTCGTTTAAGACGCGCAACAAGGTCAGACTATCCTTGCCGCCGGAAACCGCCACGCAAACTTTATCGCCATCGGCAAGCATCTGATAGTCCACCATCGCCTTGCCTACTCTTTTAGAAATATAAAACTCCGTGCCTTGTATAACTGACATATTATTTTTAAGTTTAGCGGGTGGCGCGGCGGGTTTCGAGCGGGATGACCCGCGAGAAACCTGCCGCGACAGGACCCGCAAAGCAGTTCTATTCAGCGTGCGGAAGCAAAACCCTAAAATAGACTACTCTTGAGTGAGAAAAGCCCGACAGGGAGGCATTTATCTATTCTGCGCGCAAGTAAAGCCCGCAGTAAAACTTGGAAAACAAGACCGAAGTCATACTTTTTTCTCATCTTCTAAGGGGACGATATGAA
>JACRHO010000149.1 GCA_016212045.1 Candidatus Omnitrophota bacterium
GCCCTGGGTCTGGGCTCTGTGCCCATTGGAGCTTTTAGTGACGCAGAGGTAAAGGAGATAATCTCTTTACCCAAAGAATGCGAACCTTTATATATAATTCCGGTAGGATATTCGGGTTAAGTGAGCACATAAGTTATGGAGCCCTATAATAGAAATGAGCGACATAACTTATCTGTGCGAACTTACCCTTGACATTTTTTGAGTCTAAGATTGATTCGTTAGCAAACTTTATTTCAAAAAATGTCAAGGGTTAAATTCGCAGACGCTGGTAAGCATTAAAACAGGCAGCTACAATTTACGTCGTCCTTTCAGGACTTCCGTAAATTGTCTGCTCATTTAAAAGGAGGTGTAAGGTGAAGATGGGATTTTTAGTATTTTTAGTCGTCGCCTTGGCTCTGCTGGGCTGTGAAACTATGGGGCCAAAAAGTAAGACCGGGGCAGTGGCCGGAGGGGTCATCGGCGCAACTGCGGGTGGCATTATTGGTCATCAGTCAGAGCATGGCTTAGAAGGCGCAGCTATCGGCGCAGCCATAGGTGCAGTGACGGGTGCAGTTATTGGCAGCCAGTTAGATAAGATGGATAAACAAGGATTGCAGTCCAATCCTAATTATCTGCCAATTACCAAAATCGTAGAGATGACTTCTACAGGCCTGCCTGATGATGTAATCATTGAGGAGATTAAGAGAACAAAGTCTGTTTATCACCTCAGCGCTGAGGTGATTGATTATTTAAAGAAGAATAAGGTGGGCGATAAGGTTATTGATTATATGTTAAGCACTGCTGCGGCAACGCCATAAAAAGTTTCCAGAATAGTTTTATTTTATGGCCGCCTTCGTCAGGAGGCGGCCTTGCAGGAGGATAAATGATTCCATTAATGGCGGTATTGTTTTTGGTAGGTCTAGGTATTGCTGCTTACGGTTTGCTTGGCGCAGGCGGTCAGGTTTCCAAAAAGAAAGGCAAAAAGATTTCTGCTAAGGGATTTGCCGAGCCAGAAAAGATTATTCCTAAAGTTTCTCAGAGCGAAGAAGAAGCCAATGCCTTAAAAACTGAATTAGAAAAAATAAAGACAGAATTTGCTAATCTGCAGAATGAAGCCGCAGGGCTAAAGCAGCGGGAGACAGAGTTAAAACAGGAATTAGAGAGGCGTAAAGAGTGGGTGGGTAAAAGCGAGGTAGAGGCGAAAAAGGCCCAGGAAGAAAAAGGTTCTTTAGAAAAACGCCTGCTGGACAAAGAGAAAGAATCGCAGGATATCTTTAACAAAAATGTCGATTTAGAACGCAAGACCCAGGAATTAAGCCGCAGGATTCAGGAGTTAGAAAAAGATTCCCGGGAGAAGGCCGACCAAATCGAGGCGCTCAAGCATCAAGGGGAAAAATATTTGCAGGATTTGAAGGCGCAGGCTGCGACTACGGAGGAATTGAAAAAGAAGGAAGAGATAAAAGAGTGGGTCCCTAAGACGGAGTTCAATAAATTAAATGAAGAATATACGGAATTAGAGGAGGGGTTAGAGAAAAAAGAAAAGCGCATAGAGGAATTAACCGCTGAGATTATCAAACTGAATAACCAACTGAAGCAAGTAGCGCCACCGCCCGCCCCACCAGAACCGCCCGCCCCACCAGAACAGCCCGAGCCGCCAGCGCCGCAGGCAGGAGAATGAGAAAGAAAATTTTTATTATTCTGGCTATTCTATTTGTCTTAATTTCCGCAGGGATAATTTACCTTAATTACGTGGTGCTTCCGGTCAGAATAAAGGCGGCCATTATTAAAGGCATTGCCGAGGCCACGCAGAAGAAAGTAAATCTTGAGTCGGTTAGATTTAATATCTTTAAAGGTCTGGTCTTAAGAAACTTAAGCATATCCGACGACAAAGTTACCCTCTTAAGTTTAAAAGAGGCCTCTTGCGTAATTCTCATCCCGCCAATTTTTAAGAAACAGATTATCATTCCCTTCATTAACATAAAATCTCCGCTAATTTACTTAGAGCGTAAGAGCGATAATTCCCTGAATCTTGCGGAGTTATTTCTCAATCGGCCGATTGCGCCGCTAAAGTCTAATTTTAATTTCTTTATTTACAGAATCAGCCTCAGCAATGGCCGGATTAACTTTCAGGATGATACCGTAAAGCCCGCTTTCACCAAAGAGATAGATAATCTGGATTTAGTGTTGCGCCTTTCTTTGCCTAATAAAATAAGGTTTAACCTAAAGGCCCAGATTCCTGCGGGCCCACCCATACTCATAAACTCTGCCGGAGAATATAATCTCTCGGCGCAGGAATTAAAGGCAAAGGTTTTACTCAAAGACTTAAGCCTCCAGGACTTTTTGGCTTATTATAAAGGCGCAGGCGTTAGCGTCAGCGACGGAAGGATTGACCTCTTGGCCGGCCTATTATTTAAGGAAGGTGTTTTAAATCTGGATTTACAGGCGCAGAGCAAAGGGCTTATTTTTTCTAAAGATAAAATTTCCCTGAAAGCCCTGCCGGATTTAAGGGCCAAGATACAGTATAACCCTCAAAGTGAAGAGTTGACTTATTCCGGAAATCTTAATATCCTCAATGCCCAGGTCTGGGGCATAGAACCCGTCGGACGCATAGATGAGATAAAGGCAATGGCACAATTTGATAACGCCGGGTTTACCTGCGATAATTTAAGCGCAAATATTCTGGGCGTGCCGGTAGAGGCAAAGATTAGTCTGGCTAATGTTCCTGCGCCCTTATTGAAGATTAATCTTAACTCTAGTCTAAACCTTAATCTCCTGGCGCAGATTCTTAAAGATAAATTTAAGCTAGGCCTACCTGCTGAGGTTCAGGGAGAGGGTAGACTTCTCCTTTCTTTAGAGTCTGGTTTTCCGGTTACTACTCAGAAGTTGGAAGGGACGTTGGATATCTCTGGCGGAAGTCTAAAATTAGAGAAAATAAATTCTCCTCTTGGGAATATTAACGGCAGGATTAAGTTTAATCAGCAGCAGATTGCCTGGCCAGAACTGAATTTTAAATATCTGGGCATAGATTACAAAACTTCCGGGACGCTGACTAATTTTAAATTGCCGCAGGTAGAGATGCAGCTTTCCTCAAAAGACCTCTTGCTAAAATCAGATTTTAGCGTCAATGGCAAGTTGCTTAATTTCCGCAAGGCATCTGGAAAATATTTTAATTCCGAATTTCAAGTTTTCGGAGACCTTGATTTTAGTGACCCCCAAGCCCTAAACACCAAACTAAATTTAGCCCTGGATATAGACCTGGCTAATCTCAAGGATTTTTTGCCAAAATTTAAAGACCAGATTCAACGGTCAAAGCCCGCCGGCGCAGTGCATTTAGATGGTAGCCTGCAGGGAAATATAAATGATTGGAAAAATTGTTCGGCTAAATTTATTCTCACCAGCAATACCTTGTCGCTTTATGGGTTGAAGACGCAGGAATTTCTTTTGAATTTTAATCAGGAAAATAAAATTGCCGATATCACACAGATGCGCTTAGGTCTATACGATGGAACCCTGGATGCCGTCGGAAAGATGAACCTGGATTCCAGTAATTTACCCTATTGGCTGGCGGCTAACATCCAGGGGGTAAAAATTGAAAAACTAAAATTGGATACGCCGTCTAAAGGAAAAGATATTGCCGGCACTATTCAGGCCGAGGTAAAGCTCAACGGGTTTTCCGGGGATATGGCGAAATTAAGCGGAGCCGGAAAAATCACGGTTACCGACGGCAGGCTCTGGGAATTAAATTTATTTAGGGGCTTAGGCGCATTAATTTTTACCAGCGATTTTAATAATATAGTTTTTAGCGAGGGGTCTTGCAGTTTTGTAGTGAAGGATAAATATATCTTTACCGAAGATTTAAAATTAAAGAGCAACCTCTCGGACATAGTCGGCACAGTAAAGATTGGCTTTGACGGCGCAATTGACGCTAGCCTGAATGTGCAGGTTACAGAAGAGGCACCTTTAACCGGGACAATTAAAGATGTGACTACTGCTATTATGGGACAGGCAGGCAGGTTCGGTGTAATTAGAATCACTGGCACCGTGCCTGAGCCCAAATACAGTTTTAAGCCGGCAGTAGTAGATATTATTAAAGGGATAAAGGACGCTATATTCCAGAAAAATTAGTAATGGCAAAGAGCATATTTTATCTTCTGATATTGGGCGCGGGGTTAATTTTATTATACGTTAAATATATTGAGCACAACGCTGTATTTTTTCCTGATAAGGTAATTGAGTTTTATCCTCCGTCGGTAAACCTCTTATTTGAAGATATCTATATCCTGACAGAAGACGGCGTAAAGCTCAATGCCTGGTTTATTCCCGGCGATAACGCAAAATATACACTTTTATTCTGTCACGGCAATGCCGGTAATATCGGGCACCGCTTAGAAAAGTTGCAGCTGCTTAAGGCAATAGGCCTGAATATATTGATTTTTGATTACCGGGGTTATGGCAAGAGTAAAGGCAGCCCTTCGGAAAAAGGTTTGTATCTTGATGCAAAGGCAGCCTATCTTTACTTGGTAAATACCCGCGGGATTCCTGCTGAAGAAATTATCCTCTATGGAGAATCATTAGGGACAGTAGTGGCAATTGAGCTTGCTGCAAAAGTAAAAGTCAGAGCCGTCATCGTAGAAGGGGCGTTTTCCAGCGGCAAGGATATGGCTAGAATATTTTATCCGTATATCCCTACATTTCTTTTCTCTAATAAGTTTAATTCTCTGGAAAAAATAAAAAGCGTGGAGGTTCCCAAGTTATTTTTGCACAGCCGCGATGATGAGATGGTGCCTTATGCCTTAGCCACTAAGCTTTATCAGGCGGCTCGTGACGCAAAATATTTTACAGATTTAAGCGGAGAGCATAACAATGCCTTTTTAGATTCCCACGAAAAGTATCCTTCCGCCATACAATCATTTATAGAAAAACTTTAACTAACCTTCCTCCACCTACGAGGTGGCTTTCCCTTGTCCCTAATTTCTCTTGATAAGAGTTTTAAATATGATATATTTAAGGTTTGAAAGGAGAAAAATATGATTATCACATTTACCCGTCAACTTTTTATCCTGATGAAGGCAGGCATTCCGCTTTTAAAGGCCCTGCAGATTGTCTGCACGCAGCTTCCCCCAGGCAAATTCAGAGCGGATGTAGAGTCAGTCATTCAGGATATCCAGCAAGGCAAGAGTTTTTCTGAAGCCCTGACTAACTACCGCAGGTTTTTTTCCCTGTTTTACATTAATATGATTAAGGCAGCCGAGGTCAGCGGCAACCTAACCGGAATATTAAAAGAACTCTCCCAGCACTTGACGGAGCAGCGCCGCATTAGCCGGCAGGTGCAGTCGGCATTTATGTATCCTATATTTGTCTTAGTGATTGCCACGGTAATCTTAGTGGTTTTATTTATGTTTGTCCTGCCGGTTTTTACCCGGATATTTGAAGACCTGGGAGGAAAACTTCCGCCGGCCACGGCCTTTTTGATTAGCATCACCAACTTTGCCAGCCAGTGGGGGTGGTTATTCTTATTTCTTGTTACGGTTATAGTTACAACCCTGATTTTATTAGGGCTGAAGACTAACCGCGGCAGATACATCTCTAACTTGGTTATCTGGCGCATCCCCATCTTAGGGCACTTAGCCAAATCCGTGGAGATAGCCAGGTTCTGCCGGACCTTAGGCACGCTTTTATCTTCCGGCGTTACCTTGGTAAAAGGTTTTGAGGTTTTGCTGGAGACCACGCCCTCGGTTTTGCTGCGTCAGGCGATTGCAGAAATTCAGGATAGCTTAGAGCAGGGCGACAATCTCTCTTCGGCGATGGAGGAGACCGGGATATTTCCTCTGACTTTAGTGAAGATGATTCAGGTCGGAGAGGAGAGCGGAAAGATTGCCGATTTATTTTTAGATGCGGCAGAAGATTATGAAGAAGAAGTTTCTTTTGCCGTATCCGGATTTCTCTCGGTGCTTGAGCCGGTGCTCATCGTGGTGATGGGCGCGATTGTCGGCTTTATTGTCATCTCGCTATTTTTCCCCATCTTTACCTTAAGCGGTCTGGTGAAATGATGCAGGCCAAAAGAGGTTTTTCTTTAGTTGAAATCCTCCTTGCCCTATTAATCTTAGGAATAGGTATAGTTACATTATTTAATCTTTTCCCCTTAGGCTTTCAGGCCTTAGCCTACAGCC
>JACRHO010000150.1 GCA_016212045.1 Candidatus Omnitrophota bacterium
AGGAAACATAAAGGATGCCGAAGATGGTAGTGGAGATTCCCACGATAGCGCCGTGACTCTCCCGGCGCTTAAACTGCATCAAGAATAAAAAGAGCGCCGCCACCACCATAAAGAGTAATTCCCAGCCCTTGGTAGTTTCAAAACGAAATAATATGGAAAGGGGAATTATTGCCCCCATACAAATACCAAAATATTTATAGATGCTGATACCTTTATGCTCCAGCATCGTAAAAAATTCATAAAGCCCGCCGATAATAAATAAAGTGATCAAAAGCCCTGCCACCCAGTCTATGCAGATGCCCAATAAGGTAATACTAATGAGTACTACGGAACTAAATATCCTCTTGGTTAACATTATAGCCCTCCAAACCGGCGTTCCCTCATCTGATAAACCTTAATCGCCTTTTCAAGGTCGGCTGCCTTAAAATCTGGCCAGTAAATCTTAGGAAAATACAACTCGGCGTAAGAAAGCTGCCAGAGTAAAAAATTGCTCAGGCGCATCTGGCCGCTGGTGCGGATTAAAAGGTCAGGGTCAGGTAGCCCCGCCGTATCAAAATAATTGCTGAATTTATTCGTATCTAAATCCGAAAACTGAATTTCTCCTTTAACCACGCAAGCGGCAAATCTCTTGGCCGCCTCGACAATCTCCTGCCTTGAGCCGTAGTTTAAGGCCATCACTACCACAAGGCCAGTATTCTCTTTAGTTTTTAACTCTACTTCCTTAATCTTTTTCTGGATATATTCAGGTAAAGGATCGCCTCCTCCGATAACCCGGAAGCGAATATTATTCTTATGCAGCTCTTGGGCCTCGCGCTCTAAAAAATTATTTAAGTAACGCATCAATAAATCTATTTCTTTTTTTGGCCGCGACCAGTTTTCAGTTGAGAAAGTAAAAAAAGTAACTACCTGGATGCCAATCTTATTGGCGGCCTTGACAATTTCTCTAATCCGAGCCACCCCTTCCTTATGGCCGGCGCTGCGCCCTAATCCTCTTTGTTTAGCCCAGCGGCCGTTGCCATCCATTATTATAGCGATATGTTTGGGAATATTATTTTTGTCTAGCATGTTATTGGTGTACTCTGTAATCTATCTCCGCAAATATATTATCCTTATATTCAATATCGGCCAGAAAGTTTTCGTCAATAGAGTTAGACTTTATCTGCTCATAGAGATTGGTAAAGCGCAGAATATGATCTTTGGTGCGCTGCACTGCATAATTATAGTGTGTGCCTGTTCCCATAATAAATCCCCAGTCAGAACTCTGGGCGAGCATCAACTCGCGCAGGGCCTGATTCAATGCCCGCTTTAATAAACCATCGGGATGATGTGGAGAAAATTTCTTTACTAATTCGGTCATCCTTAGAGACGCTTGGTGCAGGTGGCGGTAAATCCAGTCATTTGAACCCTGCAGCCACATCTCGCTATAACCCTTCCAGCCCCAGCTGGACATTGAAGGTGTAACTACCTGATTGCGCGGATGCTCCAATAAATACTCTGAAGGATGAATCATCTGGAGAGTATCCTGATCAAAATAAATCTTGCGGATTAAAAAATCAAGCCACATTGGCCCTTCATACCACCAGTGGCCAAAGAGCTCCGCATCATAAGGAGAAACAATGATGGGTTTCTTTTGCATAAAGTCAGAGAGAAACTCCACCTGCCTCTGGCGGTTAAACATAAAATTGCCTGCCTGTTCCGCAGCCTTTTCTTGCGCCAGACCAGGAAGGTAGGGTTTTTTATCATCCTCTCCAGTAATGCGGTAATATTTTATCCCGGTATTAATCCTAATGCCATCAGGATGGATATAAGGCCGGATGTAATCGTAATCTAAATCAAAGCCGATATCCCGATAGAATTCGCGGTAATAATAATCGCCGGGATAACCTTCAATGGATGACCAGACCTGTCTTGATGACTCCAGGTCCCTGGCAAAACAGGCAATGCCGGATTTACAATAAACCGGAGCAAATACTCCGTATTTTGGCCGGGGAGTAGCGTGCAGGACTCCGTGCGCATCCGTAAAAAAATACCGTAAACCCGCTTCTTTTAATATCTCATCGTCCCCCGGATTATAGCCACATTCAGGAAGCCATATACCTTGTGGTTTTCTGCCAAAAACCTTCTGGTAATGGCTCACCGCCACTTTCACCTGCGCCTTTACCGAAGGTTTGGTAGATTCCATTAAGGGAAGATAGCCGTGGGTAGCAGCGCAGGTAATGATTTCTATATTGCCAGCGTCTTGGAGGGCCTTGAAGGCATTTACCAGATTACGGTTATACCTTTCAAAAGTCTCCCTGGCAGCATAGAAACGGCTAAGATACATCTGCGCCAGATTTTGAAACTCAAGCTCCCAGCGCGTCCGCTCTACTTCCTTGTGCGCTAACTCAATCAGCCGGTGGATATGCCGCAGGTACCTATTCTGCAGGAGTTCGTCGCTGAGCATAGAAATTAAAGTAGGACTCAAGGTCATAGTCAAACGGAAATCCACTTTATCCTGCAATAATTTTTCAAAGACCAGAATCAAGGGCACATAAGTCTCGGTGATTGCTTCATAAAGCCAGTCCTCTTCCAGAAACTCTTCGCATTCGGGATGCCGCACATAGGGAAGGTGGCCATGTAAAATGATGCAAAGATATCCTTTATTCATATTGTATAATCTGCAATGTTACATAAGGTTTCATGATGTTCCATAATGTTACATAAGGTTACAAAAACAAAAGCAACCTTATGGAACCTTAGGCAACCTTATGGAACCTTATGTAACCTCTCATTTTGTTTCCCTGATTACTATGGGTGTAATTGTCTTCTTTTCGGATTTGTCCGACGGTAGTGCCTCAATCGGTATGACCTGTTTCCCGTCAGGAAGGGCAAAACGTAGACTAAATGTCCCATCCGGCCTTAATTTTATGGCTTTACCTTGCACTGAAACTTTTGCGCCTGGTTCGGTTGCGCCATAGACGATTAACTCTGTGTTTACGACTAACCAGAATTTTTTCTCTTTGGGCAACTTAACCGGACTGGCTAGTCCTGGCGAAGAAAGCGCGCCGGAAAAAAGCGCCTTCTTTAACCTCTCCTGCCAACCCTTAGCTGGCGAACTGCCAAAGCCAAAGCCCAGGCCGTAAAGCCGGGCAAACATATCATCGGGAATCATCCATTCCTCGTCAGTAATCCAGGATGGCCCGGCAAGAGGAGTAAGTACTGTGTTGGAGCGGCAGAGCATGATAAACTTGCCGTTCTTTAGCCGGAAACCGATATCCACGCACCAGGAGCGGCCAGGGGAAACCTGAATATACCAGTTGCCAATACGATGTTCTATCTCAATGTCAAAAAAACTGTTGGCATTGCTGCCATTAAAAATAAGGTAACTGACATCATATACCCGCAGAATCATCTTGGCGTCGACAAATTCTTGCCCAAGCTTATTTTTCAAATTATCAATGCCTGCTTCAGCAACTTCCCAATAAGCATGTATCCACCAGGGGTCACGCGTGGCCAGGACGATGCGGTCGCTGCCATATTCAGCCGGCAATTCTCTTTGGACGCGCGCAGCTACACGGGGCATTTCTTGCGTGGCGGCAAATTTGGTTCTCTCTACTGCCATCTCTTGACTGCCAAAAGCGCCTGGGGTAGAAATAGGTCTAGGACTTACTTTTGGTTTTACGCTTCTCTTGGACCTACTAACCGACTTTACTTTTTTAGCACGCACTTTTCTGCCGGATTTTACTGCCATCACTCTACCTCCTGTAAGAATAAAAAAAGGGATAGCTATCCCTTTTTTAAAAAATAATTGCTTTTTTCTTCCCCCTTTTATCTCATCATTTAGAGTTACCGGATTTAGCAGTTGTCGAACTTTCCGGAGTGCCTTCCAATTTTTCTTGAGGCGCACCACTGACCTTGCCTAATTCCTCTTTTAGACTTTTAGCCAAGGCCTGCTCTTGCATTAATACCTTCTTGGTGGCCTGATGCTCTGACTGTTCTGCCTCTAAGTCCTTGCTCAACTTATTAATTTTGGCTTCCGCTGCCTCTTTTTCCTGCGTAAACTTACTCATCCTCTCCTCTAAATCCAGGCGCGTAGCCATCTCTCGCTGATAGGCGCTGCGGCTGCGCCGAATATTATTGCACGAACCTATGCTTCCCAGAAAAAATACCGCCGTAGTTATGGCTAAGATTAAAATTAACTTATTCTTGATGAGCTCACCCATAAATTATTTCAGGTTCTCTAAGGGTTCCTGCATCTGGGGCGCAACTGGTTTTAAGGGTTTTTCGTTTTCTCTGACTTTTGTCACCTGCGGCAGGATAACAATCTCTACCCGACGGTTTAACTGTTGAGCCTCTCTTGTATCATTGGAGGCAACCGGCCGGTATTCCCCATAGCCGATGGCGGATACCCGCTCAGGTGAAATTTCTTTTTCATCCGTTAAATAATGCAGTACACTTAAGGCCCGCGCCGTGGATAACTCCCAGTTTGATTTCCAGCCAGAATATCTAATCGGCTCGTTATCGGTATGGCCTTCTATGCCCACATTTAAATTAGGCACATTTTCTTTTAATACCCGCACTACCTTATCCAATATCGGGTAGGCCTCGGGCTTTATCTTGGCCTTTCCAGAATCAAATAAAACATCCGCCACAAAGGTAATCACTAAGCCCTTCTCCATCATCTCTAATCTTACCTGCTTATCTCCAATCTCTTTACTGAGCCTATCTTCCAGTAATTCCTTAGTGCTATTCAGTTCATTTAACTGCTCAGATAAAACTCTAATTTTCTCTACATCTGAGCGCCTGCCGGCCTGGAAGATAAATGTGCACCCGGCTAAACCAAAACTTAAAACCAATAATATAATGCCTCTAAATAATTTAGTTTTCATTGCCTACCTCCTTTAACAAGGATTTAACTATAACATAATCAATGGGTTTAGTCAAGAAATTTATGGTTTAAAGATGGTCTCTTCGCGCGATGAGCCTACGGAGATTATAGAAATTTTGACCTTCAGTATATCTTCTATTTGCGCAAGATATTTCTTGGCATTTGACGGCAAATCTTGATAATGCCGCGGCTGTTTGAGACCCTGTCTCCAGCCAGACATCTCTTTATACAGCGGACGACCATTCCTTAAGACCTCTAAATCGTAAGGAAAACTTCTGAATAATTTACCTTTATATTTATAGGCAGTGCAGATCTTGAGCGTCTGCAGGCCATCCAATACATCCAGTTTCATAATGGCTAATTCGGATATGCCATTTAATAAAATTGCCTCTTTTACCATCACGCTGTCAAACCAGCCGCATCTGCGCGGCCTCCCCGTAGTGGCGCCGAATTCATTGCCTTTGTCCCGGATGAATTTATTAAAAGCAGGCGGAAACTCTGCGGGAAAAGGACCCTCTCCCACGCGCGTGGTATAGGCCTTGGCTACGCCGATGACTTTATCTATTTTAATCGGAGATATGCCGCTGCCAATACAGGCGCCGCCTGATGCGGCAGAAGAGGAAGTCACAAAAGGATAGGTGCCGAAATCAATATCTAAAAATGTGCCTTGGGCCCCCTCAAAAAGAATATCCTTTTTTTCTTTAACTGCCCGGTTTAATAAAAGATGGGTATTGCAGATATAGCGCGAGAGCCTGCGGCTATAGTTTAGGTATTCTTTATAAATCTTATCAAAACTAAAACCCGAATGCCGATAGACCTTTTTAAAGATTTCATTTTTCTCTTTGAGGTTATCTTTTAACTTCTCCCTAAAAACAACAGGGTTTAAAAGGTCAATCATCCTAATGCCGCAACGATTGATTTTATCTGCGTAACAGGGTCCGATACCCCGACCAGTTGTGCCTATTTTATGGGCTCTTTTCGTTTCACGTAATTGGTCTAAAATTTTATGGTAGGGCATGATGAGGTGGGCAAGAGAAGAAACTTTAAGCCTTCCATCAATGCTAATCCCGGATGCCTCTAATGTTTCAATCTCTTTTACTAGTGATGCGGGGTCAACCACCACCCCGTTTCCAATACAGCAAATTTTTCCTTTATGCAAAATTCCCGAGGGAATCAGATGAAAGATAAACTCTCTTGCGTCTACCACTACGGTATGACCGGCGTTACTGCCGCCCTGATAGCGCACAATATAATCCATTTTTTGCGATAAGATATCAATAATCTTACCTTTGCCTTCATCTCCCCATTGTGTACCGACAATTATTATATTCATCAGATTATATTATCGGATTAGGTTACTTAAGGTTTCGGAAGGTTAATTAAGGTTACGTAAAGTTACCAGCGCTGTTTCGGCAACCTTACGGAACATTCCGTAACCTTCGTAACATTATGTAACATATTTTGTTATGGGTTCATGCTAAAAATTTTGCGGGCAATATCAGGGTATTTAGCGATAAATTTTAATTCGTCGTCCACCAAGGGCTTCTGATTGTGCACATTGGCATAACGCACCAACTCCAGGACTTCTGTTGCCTCTGCGTCATCTTTAAACTCAACCTCTAACTTCTCATAGACATTTCTAAATCCTTTAATTCCGGAATATTCACCGGCAGTAATTTTACGGCCGGTCTCAATTATTTCCGGCTCGCCCCTACCTAATTCCTCAAAATCATAGAGTTCGTAATTACGCCGGTCTTTTAAGGCGCCGTCGGCATGGATGCCGGATTCATGGGCAAAGGCATTTGCCCCCACTCCCGGCTGATTAATAGGTATAGGCACGCCAAAGGCATAAGAAGCGTATTTACATAACTTCCAGACCATCTTCAAATTTATTTTTTCATCAAGATGGTAATCCTGCATCCCATTGCCATATCTTATGGCTAAAATTACTGAGACTAAATCCGCATTGCCTGCGCGTTCGCCCATCCCATTAACACAGGTATTGATATAGGCATCCACCCCGCAATCATTAGCCGCCTTTGCCCCGGCCAGAGAATTTGCCACCACAAGGCCCAAGTCATTATGACAGTGGATTTCTATCGGAAGCTCAACTGCCTCAGCCAGTAATTTTATTCTTTCATAAATGGTAAAAGGCGTATCATAACCTAAAGTATCGCAGTAACGAATTCTCTGTGCCCCGGCAACTTTCGCCGCCAAAGAAAATTCAATCAGATAATCCATCTTTGTGCGCGAGGCATCTTCGGCATTTACTCCGATAGATGCCGCGCCTAATTTCGCTGCTTCTTTTACTGCCTCAGCCATCTCCTTTATTACTGCCGCGTGGCTCAGTTTACCTTTAAATTTATGCAGGATCATCTGGTCAGAGGTAGAAATGGATAAATTAAGATGTTTTATCTGAGGCACTAATTTAAAGGTAGTACGCACATCCTCTTTAATTGCCCTGATCCATCCGCCTAACCTGATCGGAGAAAGGACGCCAATTTTCGCCAATTCTAAATTTGCCTTCAGGTAATTGGTCTCGTGGCGGGTAACCGGGAAACCAAATTCACTCTGAAATACGCCTATCTCATTAAGATATAAATTGAGCATTGTCTTTTCTAACTTAGAAAGGCAGATGCGGGAAGTCTGCACCCCGTCGCGGTTAGTGACATCAATAATATAAATCTTAGGTTTCGTCATCCTCTCACCTCTATCTTTTAAAGATTTTCTTCAGGTCGTTTTCGGTAGGCACTCCTTCGGTGCTGAATATCTCTTGATTATCTAATAAATACACTGGCCCAAACATAACCTGCAGTTCCTTATTTAAGGCAATATTTTCTTTTAATAGCGCCTCTGCCTCGTTGGTTCTGGCGCAGGCCCTTATCTTCTCGGAATTTAAATCCCCTAGGCAGTCCTCCCACCAGGAACTATTAATATTTTTCGCCCGACAGCTGATATAATCCCAAAAGGCTCGCGGATAATACTTCTCTACGCATACTGAACGCAAACTCTCTTCAATTTCTGCTGTGCCTTTCTCAGCGTCAAAAGTATTAGCTTGCGTCGTGACTAAAAAGTGCAAGTTAGGATGAAAACTTTTTATTGCCTCCAAGATTGAAGGAGTATCTTTGCTAAACAAACTGATAAATAAATCTAATTTTCCCTCAATTCTTTTCCTGTTTAAGAAATATGAGAAGCCGGCAAATTCCTTTTTAGCCAGGTAAATTTCGCCGAGCTTTTCTAAATTTTTACTCAAATTACTAAAGTTAGATTCCTTCTCTATTTCTTTACCTAATATATAGGCCGGCAGGGCATTTATCCCAAAGTCTTTAATCAGTTTATCGGCCTTTAAGCCGGGATAATATAGGTAAGAAATAACTAACCCCGGGAACTGCCTCTCTAAATAAGTGGCCATGGCCTTGGTTTCGCAGGCCCGGCATATTTTAGGGGTAATAATAGAAAGGGTAATCTTATTGGGTATGCTAAACTGGCAATGGGAATCTTTACTTCCCGGCTCAAGGCAGGTACCTACTGCGCCCTTTTTCTGACACTGGGCATCAGAAAAACAGGCGGGCAAAATAGAAAGCATCTCAGGGGCGTCGCTAATTTTATTAGAGAGGCGCAGCTCTTCTGCTTTATAATTTATGATTTTATTATTCTCTCCTAAAGTTAAGGATAACTTACCCAGGCGCCTTCCTTGCCAGGAGGCCTTTAGGATAAGGGTAGAACCCACCCTGCTCGAAATATCTTCCTTATTGCGGCTGTGTCCGCTAATAAGAATATCTATGCCCTTTACTTCCTCTATTAATGCCAAATCATCGCTTTCGCCTAAGCGGCTTAAAAGCACAATTAAATTTACAGATTTTTTCTTTAATTCTGCCACAGTATTCTTGACGGCAATCTTTGGCTCTATAAATTTTAAACCCCCGGCCTTAGGGATGGCGGAAAGTGGCGCTACCCCCATAATAGCGATTTTTATTCCGTCAATTTCTTTGATGATATAAGGCAGAAATTTTTCAGATTTAACATTAAGGGAGAGAAAAGCAACTTTAGAATTAACAGTATTCTCTTCCAGAAAATTCCGGCCAAAATTAAATTCATCATCGCCGATATTAGCCGCATCATACTGCATTAGCGCCATAGCCTTAAGGCTCACTTGAGTCCTGGCCTTGTCCAGTTCAGTATTCTGGGTATATTCATCCATCAGGCCGCCGGCAAAAAAGGCGCCTGAATCTAGGAGCAAAAGATGAGGATATTTTTTGCGCAGTTCTTTAACTAATGTAACCCGGCGGGCTATCCCGCCATCCGGCTCTTTCGGGCAATGGCAGGGATAAAGCATGGCGTGGGTCTCGCCAGTGTAAAGAATAGTTATCTCCTTAGAATAGCAGTTGGACACCAGGACACCAGGACACCAGGACACCAGGATAAATATAAAAAACCAAAGTAAATTTTTTCTATCTTTACTTGTGACTTTGTGACTTTGTGACTTTGTGACCCTTATATTTTTTCTCATATATTTATTACCTTTACTGAAAGTATATTCTCAGCCTTCTTAATCTTCTCTAATATCTCCGGCGAGATAGGGCTGTCCACATTTAATACGGAAACAGATTTGCCGCCGGGCTTTTCGCGGCCAAAGGTCATCGCAGCAATATTGATATTGTGTTTGCCTAAAAGCATGCCCAGGTTTCCGATAATACCCGGTTTATCCCAGTTCTGGGCGACAATCATCTCTCCCTGCGGAGAGACCTCCACAGAGTAGTTATCAATCTTGACAATGCGCGGCTGCTTATTGGCAGAAAGAGTGCCGGCAACAATTCTGGTTTCTTTATCGGTTTTAATCTCCAGCTGAATCAGGCTGACAAACTCCTGTTCTTTGGAGGACTTGGCTTCTTTGATGTTGATGCCTCTTTCTTTGGCGAGGCTGGCCGCATTGATAAAATTAACTGTCTCTTTTAAAATGGGCGAAAGCACTCCTTTTACCAGGGCCATGCTCAAAGGGCTTAAATCATATTTAATAATCTCGCCGCTATAAGTTATGTTTAGTTCCTGGAATCTTCCTTCGGCTAATTGGCCCAAGAACCTGCCTAATTTCTCGCATAAGTTTATATAAGGCTCTAAAACTTTATAAACCTCTGCCTCAAGGCAGGGGAAATTTGCCGCATTGCGAATACCTCTGCCCAAAAGCGCATCGCGGACAATCTCAGCTACCTCAATGGCAACGTTGACCTGCGCCTCTTCTGTGGATGCGCCTAAATGCGGTGTTAATACTATGTTATCTAATTTCAACAGGTCGCTGGCCGGATCAATCGGCTCTTTTTCAAAGACATCCATTGCCGCGCCAGCGACAATCCCGTCTTTGACGGCACTCACCAAGGCCGGCTCATCAATGATGCCGCCCCGGGCGCAGTTAATGATGCGCACGCCTTTTTTCATCAGGGCAAATTCTTTACTAGAAATGATATGCTTTGTTTCATCGGTTAAAGGCGTATGCACAGTAATATAATCTGACTGCTGAAACAACTCTTTTAGTTCTACTATTTCTACGCCTAAGCCCTCGGCGACCTCGCGCGATAAAAATGGGTCGCAGGCCAACACCCGCATCCCAAAGGAAAAGGCGCGCCTGGCTACCTCTGTGCCAATCCTGCCTAAGCCCACGATACCTAAAACCTTGCCGTATAATTCCACGCCCATAAATTTGGAGCGCTTCCATTCACCTTTTTTAGTTGAGGCATTCGCCTGGGGAATATTGCGGGAAAGGGCCAGAATCATACTCAGCGTATGCTCGGCAGTAGAAATGGTATTTCCTGCCGGAGTATTCATCACGATAATTCCCTTTTGCGTGGCTGCCTCTAAATCCACATTATCTAAACCCACGCCTGCCCGGCCAATCACCCTTAATTTTTCTGCGGCCGCAATAATCTCTTTGGTGACTTTAGTGGCGCTTCTGACAACTAGGGCATCGTAATCTTTGATAATTTCTTTTAACTGTTCGGGTTTGAGTTCTATTTTGACATCTACCTGAAATTCTTTTACCTCTTTAAGAATCTTCAGGCCTTCCTCAGATAATGGATCGCTGACGAGTATCTTCATTTCAAAAAAACCTCCTCTGCTGCCTTAACCCCTGCGCCCAAATTAAATTTATAACCCATCTGGGCTAAGACTTTTTCTAAACAGGAAATGCCCATAATAATATCAAACTCCTCAATATATCCCATATGCGCGATGCGAAAGACCTTGCCTTTTAATTCTGCCTGACCTCCGGCAATAGTTACGCCGTAGGCATCGCGCATAGTCTTGACTAATTTTTCACCGTCAATACCTTGAGGGACCTTCACTGCTGTTACTACGTCTGAGGCGCAAGTCGGCGCAAATAATTCTAATCCTAATGCCTTTACTGCGGCGCGCGTGGCCTCAGCCATTTTTTTGTGGCGCAGATATATATTCTCTAAGCCATCCTCTTTTATCATCTTTAAGGCGGCATTGAGCGCCATAATCAAAGAAATCGCCGGAGTAAAAGGGGTATCGGTTTTATCCAGCGCCTTTTTGGCCTCTCTTAAATCAAAGTAATATCGCGGACTTTTAGATGCCTCCACTAATTTCCAGGCCTTGGGGCTGACTGAAATAAATCCTAAGCCCGGCGGAAGCATCAGGCCTTTCTGCGAGCCAGAGACCACCACATCACAAGACCAGGCATCGGTCTTTAAATCAATAGCGCCTAAGCCGCTGATGGCATCAATAACTAAAACTGCCGCAGTATTTTTTACTCTCCCGGCAATGGCCTCAATGTCACTGACCGCGCCAGTAGAGGTCTCGCAGAGGGTAATAAATACGGCCTTTATTTTGGGATTGGCTTTTAGTTTCTGCTCTATTTCTTTTGGGTCAACTGCTTTTCCCCATTCTACATCAAGCACTTCGGCCTGAACACCGTAACTCTGGCAGAGTTCAGTCCAGCGCTCGCCAAATTTTCCACCTTGGACAGTTAAGGCCGTATCGCCAGGGGATAATAAATTTACTACTGCTGCCTCCATTGCCCCGGTTCCTGAGGCAGCCAAGATAAAGACATCGCCTGAGGTCTGAAATACATATCTTAGCCCTTGAGTTACCTCTTTTAAAACTGCCTGAAAT